>JAUZEU010000349.1 GCA_030838885.1 Bryobacterales bacterium
GGGTTTTGAAGTGGCCGGACAGAATGGTAAGTTCAGTCCGGCTGTGGCAAAGATCGAAGGGAGCACGGTGTTGGTATCGAGCGGAGATGTCCAGGCGCCTGTATTTGTGCGCTATGCGTGGGCGGACAATCCGGAATGCAATCTGTACAATGCTGCCGGACTGCCTGCGTCGCCTTTCCGCTCGGAGTAACGACGATCAGTTTCCGGAGAGATCGGATGTGACGGTGATGTTCGTCTTGTAAAGCTTCGAGACCGGACATCCGGTTTCGGCCGCTTTGACTGCCGTATCAAAGGATTCTTTGGTTGCGCCGGGGACAACAGCTTTGAGGTCGAGATGGCTTTCGGTAATTTCGAAACCACCCTCCTTCTTCTCCAGTGTGATGGTGCATTCGGTTTCGAGACTGGTGGCGGTTAGGCCGGCCTGCATGAGTTGTGCCGAGAGCGCCATGGTGAAGCAGCCCGCGTGGGCGGCAGCCAGCAGTTCTTCGGGATTGGTTCCCTGCCCGTCCTCAAAGCGAGTGTGGAATGAATAGGGGGTGCTCTTCAGGGTGTGGCTGGCCGTCGTGAGCGAGCCAGCGCCATTCTTCAGATCGCCTTGCCAGTGAGCCTGCGCAGTTCTTTGCATGATGGATAGATGATCGCCGGTGTTGAACAGACTCGCCTGAAGGTGATTTTTCGCTCCTGAAGCCTCCGCTATAAATCCTGAACAAAGGTGCGTGCATACAGTAATCTGTTCAAAACACAAGTGCAACTGCGCGCGTCAAAAGCGATTCGTCACCGGGAAGACGCGGCCGGGTGTCCGCGTGTCCCAAAGCGCTTCCTGACGTCTCACGGTTGTTTAGATGTGGGCGTGGGTGGTTTGCCAGGCTTTTATTTCGTCGTACGGCTTTAGGCCTACGACAGCGCCGAGATTTTGCACGCTTAGCGCGGCTACGGCGTTCGCGAACATGCCGGCTTCGGTTAGAGGTGCATTCCGGAGGTTAGCCGCAAGGAAACCTGCGGCGAAGCAGTCGCCGGCTCCGGTGGTGTCTTGAACTTCTACTCTGAAAGCGAGACAGAGATATTCGCGGTCTCCGCTGTAAATGGCGCAGCCTTTGTTGCCTAGTTTCAGGACGGCGGTGCCGAGCCCGGTGGACAGCAAGATTCGAGCGGCCTCCCTGGGATCGGCGGTGCCGGTACACATGCGGGATTCATCCTCATTTATAAAGAGGATGTCCAGGTGAGGGAGGCAGGGGGCGAGATCGCGCATCCAGCGGCCCTCCGGATCCCAATTGATGTCGAGGGAGGTTGTAAGGCCGGCGGCGCGGGCCCGCTTCAGGAGTTCCGGGGCTTGAGGGCGAAGTTTGGGGAGGACGAAAAGGCTGGCGAGGTGGTAGTGGGTCAGGCCCTGGATGCTTGCGGAATCGAATTGTGGCGGATCGGCAAAGGCCTGCTGACTTGCTCCCAGGTGGTGAAGGAATTTGCGATCCCCTGCCCCGTTCACGATCACGATGCTGCTAGCCGTGGGGGCGGTGCTTCTGCAGACTCCGGTTGTATCCACGCCCGCTTCGGTCAGCCGGGTGAGCACGAAATCGCCGGGCGCGTCATTGCCGACCGCGCCCAGCAGCCGTACCGGTGTGCCCAGGATTGCGAGCGCCATGGAGGTGTTAGCGCCGTTGCCGCCGGGATGATATTCGATGGTTTCGACGAAGGTGGTGGTTCCCCATGAAGGATCCTCGACCGGTCGGACCAGGGTGTCATAAACCAGGCTTCCGGAACAAAGGATGCCAGTGGTCATACGGGTTGCTCCTTGCCCCACACGACTTCGCGCACAGGACCCACGACGGCGCCCCACATGACGGCACCGACCAGCGCGATGACTGCCGCAACGATGAAGGCCGTGGCATAGGAGCGGGTGCGTTCCACTGCGACTCCGGTAAGCCACGATGCTGCGATGCCGGAGAGGTTGCCGATCCCGTTTTGCAGGCTGGTCCAGCGGGCGGCGGCGAGCGGCCCGGCCAGGGTCTGTGTGATTGCCCAGTGATTTGAGGTATACGCTCCGAAGCCGAGACACGCGACGGCCAGGAAGGCCAGGGAAATGGTCTGATCCTGAATGAGGGCTACCGGGAGTACGGCGGTGGACGATGCGAGGCCGCAGACCACGACCGTCTTACGCACGCGGGTGGGCGACATGCCCCGGACAATATACGCGTCTGAAATCCAGCCCGCGGCCAGAGTGGCGCAGGCGATTGCGAAGTATGCGGCGGAACTGATGTTGACCATGTTCTGCATGGAGAAGCCACGACCGATGACCAGATAGTCGGGTAGCCAGGTCAGCAGGAAGAACCAGAAGTAGTTACCACAGAAGTGGCCGAGGAATGCGCCCCATGCGGAACGTGTTCGCAGGATCCGGAGGGTGCCCGGAGACATAGCCGAATTGCTGACAACATCCGCCCGCGATTGCGGTGTTAAGAACCACGGGATAAGCCAGACCAGGCTGGCGACTCCGAGGGTTACAAAGAAGACGCGCCATCCGGTGCGTACCAGCAGCAGGCCGCCCAGGAGTGTGCCCAGAGCGGGGCCTAATTTCGAGGCAGCATCGAGCAGCGCATTGGCGCGGCCACGTGCTTCGAGCGGCAGGTCGGTGGCGAAGATACGGCTGTAACAGGGGTAGGCGAGCGACTCTCCCGCACCTACAAACAGGCGCATGATAAACATGGCTGCGAAGCCGGGCAGCAGGCCGGTGAAGATGGTCGCGACCGACCAGATGGCGAGGCCTGCGGCCAGGACATAGCGAACCGGGAAACGTTCGGCGAAGAAGCCGGAAATGCCGAAAAGCTGGAACAAAGCGTAGGTCCAGAAAAAAGCCGCGAAGAGGCGACCCATGGCGCCGGGAGTGAGCGAGAGCTCCCGCTGAATGATGGGCGCCGCGAGAGACAGGTTACTGCGATCGATGTAGTTCAGAAAAATGGAGGCGACAAGGAGAAGCAGGAGCGTCCATTGGGCTCTCGTCACTCACCGGCCCCTTGGGCACGTTTATGCCAGGGAGTGGCAGCTTTGAGGCAGGCGGAGATGCGCTGCGCGTTGCTGACGCCTTCGGTTTCAAGCCATTCGTTGAGGGCTGGCTCTCCGGCCTGGGCATATTGGGGAATGCCGTCCTGCCACATCGCGCGGCCACAGAGGACGCCGGAAAAAGCCGCCCCCGCTTCCGCAGCCAGTTCGAGCGACGCGAGGAATTCAGCAATCCCGGCGCCCGCGCTGAGATAAATATAGGGGAGGCCGGCGGCGGAATCGGCGGTGCGGAACCAGTCCAGCGCTTCTTTATGGCTTTGGGCCTTTTCACCTTTGTAGACAGGGCTGCCTTCGACGAAGGCAGCGATGACCGGGTACTCGACTTTCAGGATGTCGACTTTGTAGGCGGGTTTGGAGAATTCCTCCATTGTTCGAACTACCAGGTCGGGTTTGCGCTTCGCGAATTCGAGGCTGCGCGGGGCGGAACCGGCGGCGTCGTAAACGACAGGCTCCAGAAGGAACGGCATGCCGGCGGCTTCGCATTCATTGCCAATGCTTTCTACCAGAGCCCGCTTTTGGTCGTTGGCACGGGGGTCGTCTTCAGGGGTCCAGGAGAGCAGTATTTTGATAGCGTCGGCGCCTTTGTCGCGCAACTGGATTACAGACGCCCCTGGCAGCAGCGCCAGCATCCGGTGAGGGCGCGGGTTTTCGTAGCCGTCGGATTCATACGCGAGCAGGAGACCTGCCCCTTTGGCCTTACGATGGGCAGCTTCGAGCCCGTATTCGGGGTCGAGCAGGACCGCGCTCGTGTGTTGGGAGAGGACGGCGGTGACAGCGCCTTTAAAGCTGGAGAGTTGTTCGTCGGAGATGGCTTCGGCGGATTTCCCGCCTGCTTTGGCGATCATCTGCCGCAGGCTTCGGCGCTGGTCTATAGCCAAAGCCGCGATGATGCCTTCAGGGGTGGCGATGGTGTTCAGCCTGTTTGTTTTCTCTGTTGAAATCATGTCTGTTTTTCGCGAACGTCCACGACCGCTTCCGCGATCTGGCCAAGATATTTTCCGTCCATCATGACATCGGCGGCTATGGCTACCCGGGAACCTGCACCGGGGCCCGCACCACGCCATGCGGCGGGGATGGTGATACCTACCGTCACTGAGGCAGTTTCACCGGGCAGCGCTCTGACACGCACTTTCGAGGGCGAACTGCGCCATGTTTTTGGAAGCACCAGCATCATTTGAACATTGATGGGCGTGCGGCGCAGGTTGCGTACGCGGAACTCGAATTGTTTTGTCTGGCCGGGCGAGGCGAGCGCCTGATAGGGATAGAGGTGAGCCCAGCCGGGGTCGAGGCCGACATCGGTGTCGGGGTCGGAGATGAGATCTTTGAAGAACTCGTCCTGCCGGATCATTTTCGCGGCAAAGGCCTCGCTCATTTTGCGGCTGAGATCGAAAGGCTGTCCGTGGCCAGGCGCGATGAGGTGGGGTTCGAAATCGAGAATATTGCGGATCGAGAGCAGGTGATCTCCGCTCTTCACTTCATTTCGATAGATGAGATTATGGCGTAGCTCATCGGCACCACCGGCCATGAACGCGTCGCCGGTGAATGCGATGCGCTTGCCGTCGATGGTGGTCATGAGGGTCATCTGATATTTGGTGTGACCGGGTGCATAAATGGCGGTGAACTCGAACTCCTCCCAGCGGAATGTTTCGCGGTTGGCGAGGGGGCGGTCGACGCGAATGGCCTCGCCCAGAATGCAGCCAAGATTGCGGCCCCGCGGGTTCTGCAGGATGTCCACCATGTTTTCGTAGCACCAGATCTTTGTGCCGTAGCGGCGGGCGAGATGCGGGAAGCCATTGAGGTGGTCGTCATGCATGTGGGTCGGGATGGCCACATCGATTGTTTTCAGCCCGTGGCGGGATCGCAGGCCGCCCAGAGAGTGCTCGACGAAGCGCATCCGGCCGAAGGTTTCGGTGGCGGGAATAAAGGCCTGGAAAAAATTCCAGCTGGCGGAGCCGTAGTCGATGAAGAGAGCTTTGCCGCTGTCGCTGACGATCGCGTAGAAGGTGGATGTCGCCTGGGGATGCGCGATGAGATGCGGGGTGACAGCGAGGGATTGCTGGTCGCTCGTGAGGGGGCTGACGTGCCAAAAGTGCCACCAGTCGTGCAGCTTTGCAGCCAGGGCCGTCATGCCCGGGATGGGGTCGTGTACTTCGGCGCCGTGGGAAGGGCAAAGCAGGTCAGGCGTGGCGGCAATGAGTTCCCGCAGGGAATAGACCGAGAGATCGACGCCTTCGTGCTCGGCGTAATAATACTGAAGATCGTGCAGGGTCTGAACCTTGCCGGGCGAGTGCATCAGGTCGCCGGAGAAGACGACTTTGCGTCCGTCTACCTGGGTGATCAGCGAAATGGAACCGACGGTGTGGCCCGGGGTTGGCTGGATGAAGAATTCGCGGTTGCGCCAACGGAAGATCTCGTAATCGCGGAGGAGCGCGCTGACGGGTACGTTCTGCGTGAGGGAGAAGAAGTCGTTCTTGACGTCGTAGAGCTCGAAGACGCGGCGGTTACGCCAGAAGTTTTCGGCGTTCTGAAAAAGGTGCCGTTCATGGGCGGGGACTGCGATGGGAATGCGGCGGGCGACGGCAAGAGGATCGCCCTGGGCCTGGTCGCGGTGGAAATGGGTGTGGAGGATATAGTCGATTTTTGAAATGCCGAGGTCACCCAGATGGCGCAGGATTGCGCCGGAGCCGAAGTCGATCAGAAGGCCGTGCGAGCCGTCCCGAATCAGGTAGACGTTACAGGTGTCTTCGAGAACAAAGAGGTTTTCGGAAATGGCCCGGGGGTGCGCGGAGGGTTTGAACGGGGTGTTATCGTTCTGGACCTCCGCGGCAGCGCTTACCTGGCTGGAAGCAAGGGCTCCCTGCATGAAGCCGCGGCGGGAGACGGGGTGGTGGTGATGAGAGCCCGACATTCTGGTGATGCAAAGTATCGCATGTGCTCAGAAGTTGAACTTGAACCCGAGCTGTACCTGGCGCGGGAAGTTCGACTGGCCGAGCGACACGAGGCCGAAGTTGGTGCTGGTGGGGTCAGTGTTTGGTGTGCCGCGGATCACGGTATTGAACACGTTGAACGCTTCGAAGCGGAAGTCGCCGGACATGCCCTCACGGATGATGAAGCGCTTGACGAGTGACATATCGAAGGTCGGCTCCCAGGGATTGCGCAGGTTCGGCGAACGCAGCGGATTGCTGCGCAGCGTAATGGATGTGTTCGCGATCTGCTGCCAGACCGGATTCGTGCAGCCCGTAACAAAGCCGTTGTGTGCAGCGTTCGGCTGGCGGGTGGTTCCGTTGGACAGCAGTTCGCAGGTGTTGAACCAGGTACCGAAGCTCTGGGAAGAGAGACGCGGGTCACCGATGAGGTTGAAGTTGCCGGGCAGATTCAGCGGCGTTCCGGACTGGATGACACCCGTCCAGTTGTATTCCCATCCACCTATCAGCTGATTCAGGCCGCGGTTAATGTTGCCCGCGAAGCGCTGACCGCGTCCGATGGGGAACTGGTAGACGCCGCTGAGAGCGAGGCGGCTGGGGCGGTCCGAATTGGCAAGAGTTTTGGCAGGACGAGGATCCTGATTATTGAGGAAGGACAGGGCCTCGATTTGCTTAGAGAACGTGTACGACAGCGAGGTCACCAGGCCCGCGCTCATGCGCTTTTCAATGCTCAGCTGCAATGAGTCATACCAGAGCCGGCCGACAGATTCCGAGCCTGCGAAGACCGCTCCAAACTGCGGATAGGGTACCAGCAACTGACTGCGGGGCACCGTGGCACCGTTCGACGAGGTGCCGGGAAGCAGGCCGGCGAAGGGGTTGGGTACCGCTTGTGAAAAGTAGGTGGAGTTCTGCTGCGCCAGCGACAACTGTGCCAGCGAGGGGACGTTCAGATTACGCGCACCTCCCGCCTGGTTGTCATTGGTGTTGATGGCGTGGGTGCGGCTGCCTACGTAAGAGAGATCCAGAACTGCGCGGAACGGCAGTTGGCGCTGGATTCCGATGGAGTAGGACCAAACATAGGGAATTTGCCGGTTCGGATTATTAAAGGTGATGCTCTGACCCAGGAAGGTGTTCAGGCCTGCGCTCGCGCCCGTGGGAGCAATGACCCCGTTCGGAAACGGGTTGCTCAGGGTGTTGATGGGAATGAAGGCGTTGATGCCGCCTCCGCTGGTTGCGACGAATGGAGTGTTGGACGCGAAGCCTGCGGACCCGCCGTATGCCGCTTCGGGCAAAAAGAAGCGGCCAATGCCGCCGCGCAAAACCGTCTTTTCATTCAGCCGGAACGCAGCGCCGAAGCGTGGCTGGAAATTGCTGAATTTGGTTTCGAAAGCTTCGCGAGGCAGGCCGCCCTGCTTGGCGAATAACAGTCCACCGGTCAGGTTGGCGCACGCGGGGCAATCGGCGGGGTTGGCGTTCTTCACATTCGGGTTTGAGGCCAGGGGACTCGGCGTGTAGTACGCGAAGCCGCGGTTCATCCGGTTGTAACGCTCAGCGGGAGAGCCTTCCACGTCCCAGCGGAGTCCAAGGTTCAGGGTAAGGCGGCTGCTGACGCGGAAGTCGTCCTGAACATAGAATCCCCAGTATTGCCAGTGGAAGGCGAGTTGGGGAGTATTTTGAAGCAGGCTGCTGGTGGCGTTGCTGTTCATGTTGTTGGGGGTGCCGAGAAGCAGTGCGGCCATGCCGAGGCCGGTGCCGTTCGAGAACTCGGGGAGTTGCTGGGTGAACGTGGGGTCGAAAGCGAAATCGCCGGATCCCCAAAGGAAAGAGCCACCGCGGGCATTGGGGCGGAAATCCTGCAATTCGAAGCCGGTCTTGATGGAATGCTTGCCACGAGTCAGAGAAAGGCTGGGTTGCAGACTGATGTCGTTCGTGGTGTTCTGGCTGGGGTTCCGCGCGCCCCAGTTCGGATAACCATTGACCTCGATACGGGGCGGCTGATTCACGGCTTGTTGGCTGATAAAGGACTGGGGAAAGCCCAGAGTGGTGGGGTCAATTCCAGTGACCTGGGTGCGATAGGCAGCCTGGATGAAGCGGGTATAACCGAGTCGGATATCCAGAACTGTATTCGGGTTCAGGATGGTGAGCGAGTCCATTACGGCGTTGTCATTCACTCGGATGAGAGGATCCTGCGCGTCCATACCAGGCACGGGAAAGCCGTTCGCGGTGTTGTCGAACTGGTTGCGGCGGTTGTGCGCGAAGCGGAAGAACAGGCGCTCTTTTTCGTTGACCGTATGATCGACACGGCCGATGTAATTACGGAAGTGATCCTGGCTCAGATTGGGACTGACGAGGAAGTTGTTGCTGACCGCGCCGGGCGCTCCGAAATTCGGGGCCGGATACGACTTCATGATCGCGAGCCCCACAGGGTTCCACAGGCTTGAGGGAACCTGATTATTCGGGAACTGGGTCCTGATGTATTGCGGGTTGGCAGAACTGTTGGCCTTTGTGGGATCAAAGTTCGGATTTACCTGGGTGGAGAACGGGTTGTAGACACTCACGCCGGCCCCGGAGAAATCGCCCTGCCGTTCGGCTGCGGAGGGCACGCTGGTCAGTGTACTCATGGGCGCGTTCTCACGGTAGTTTTCAAAGCCAAACATCCAGAAGGTCTTGTCCTTGCCGTTGTAGAGGCGCGGCAGCAGGACGGGACCGGTCAGCACCGTGCCGTATTGATCAAGCACGTGGCCGCCCACGTTTTTGCCGGTTGGATCCACCGTGTACCGCGGAAGGCCTGCTGCATTGGAGCTGATGTTATTCGCGTCCAGCTGGTAGCGGCGCATGAACTCATAAGCGGTGCCGTGGAAGCCGTTCGAGCCGGACTTGGTCGCGATGTTGATCACGCCGCCACCGGTGCGACCGTACTGCGAGTCGTAGAAGTTCGTCATCACGCGGAACTCCTGCACGGCGTCGTTGGTGGGGATGTAAGCGATGTTATTGACGGCGCGGGTGCGGTCTGTGCTGGTGTCTGTGATGGCGTTGTCGGGCTGGCCGTCGAGCAGGAAGTTATTGGTTTGCTGCAGGCCGCCGTTGATGGAGAAATTGATGTTGTCGCCGTTGTCGAAGGGGCGCTGGAACTGCGGATTGCCGTTGAAGACCACGCCGGGCATCAGGTTGACGAAGTTGATGGGATTGCGGCCGATGACAGGGAGTTGAGTGACACGGGTGTTGTCGAGCACGCCGCCGCGATCAGCGCTGGTGGCTTCGACGAGGGGAGCTTCCGAGGTGACCGTGACGCTCTCGGTAACCGCACCGACTTCGAGTTGGAAATCGGAAGTGACCTTTTCGCTGACACGCACCTCTACCCCTTCACGCGTGGATTGTTTAAAGCCAGTAGCCCCAACCGTGATGTTGTAACGGCCGGGCAGGAGGAAGTTCGCCGTGTAATCGCCAACGTCGGTGGTGTTCACGACGACCTGCTCATTGGTGGCAGCGTTTTTCAGAGTGACTTTGGCGTTGGGTATGGGGGTGCTGGCCGGATCGGTTACCCGACCGTTGATGGTGCCCCTGAATTCCTGGGCGGCGGCGCTGGAGAGAAGAAGAAGTGCTGCAAGCGGGACGGCAAGACTACGCATATAAGGAGAAGCTCCCTTTTCTTATGCAGGACTATATCAGCCGATCTAGACAGGCGTCAATACAGGAGAGGGAAAGAAATTACATTATTTCCGGTCAACTCTCTATACCTGTATAGCTTTCGTCTGTATAATCGTCACTTGCCAAAGGACCTCTCAACTACCCGCCCGCCGCGCAAAACGCAACGATACCAGGCTATCCGTGAGCAGATTCGCCGGGATATCGAGGCCAAACGGTATGCGTACGGGGAGCGATTGCCGTCTGATTCGGAACTCGCCGAGCGCTTTTCGGTGTCGCGGCTCACCGTGATTCGGGCATTGCGCGAACTGGAGTCGGAGGCGCTCGTACGGCGGCGTGCGGGTTCAGGCACGTTCGTTCGGGAGCCGCAAGAGACGACGGGGGACGGGAACACGCGGGTCTTTGGCCTGCTGATGCCGGACTTGGGAGATGGCGAAATCTTTGAGCCGGTGGCGCGCGCCATTGCACGGGCCGGGGAGTCGCTGCATCACCGGTTGCTCTGGGGCAATGCGGCGGCATCACAGAATAAGGAGCAGCAGGCGCAGGAGCTTTGCCGTTACCTGATTGAGCGCAGGGTAGCGGGGGTGTTCTTTGCGCCGGTGGAGCATAGTCCGAATCAGGATCAGGTGAATCTGCGGGTCGCCGCTGAGTTGACGTCGGCGGGCATTCCGATTGTGCTGGTGGACCGCTGTATTTACCGGTATCCGGATCGCAGTGGCTATGACCTGATTGGAATCGATAACCCGCGCGCGGGGCACAGGATGACGCGGCACCTGGTGGATGCAGGGTGCCGACGGATTGTCTTTGCGTCCCGTCCTGGCTCCGCTCCAACTGTCGATGCGCGGCATCGTGGGTACCGGGAGGCGCTGTGGTCTGCCGACCTGCAGAGTACGCCGGCTCTGAAGCTGGAACTGGATCGCGATCATGCGGCGACGCTGAGAGAATTCCTGCGTTCCGAGCGGCCGGACGGTATCGTTTGCGCCAATGATCTGACGGCTGCGACCCTGATGCATGATCTGTTAAGGCTGGGCGTTCGCATTCCGGAAGACGTAAAGATGGTGGGAATCAACGACGTGAAGTACGCGAGTTTTCTGCCTGTTCCTCTGACCACCCTAAGGCAACCTTGCCAGGAACTCGGTGCTGCCGCGATGTCGGTCATGCTGGACCGGATTGAGCGCGCCAGCGGCGGACCGGCGCGGGACGTTTTGCTGGACTGTGCTTTGGTTGTCAGGCAGTCCTGTGGGACGGCTCGCTGAGGCACCCGATCCGGCTCATTTAATTTTTTTTCAAAATATTTTCACTCCGTGAGCCTTTTCGTCTCGCATCCGCGCGAGAACAAGCGAGGAGGCATCCAGTGTATACAAGTTTGATATTTGCTGCGGCAGCCATGACTGCCGCCAGCGCATGGGCTGAATTAACGATTCCGGACGGAACGCGGCTGCGCATTCGCCTGGATCAGACGATCTCGTCCGCCAGCGCGGACGAAGGGCAAACTGTTGAGCTTTCCGTCACAGAACCGGTGAAGATCGGCGACGTGACCGTGATTCCCGAAGGGGCCAGAGTCACCGGCACTGTTACGGAAGCGCAGGAGAAGCGCCGCATGGGTCGCGCAGGCAAGCTCGATTTTTCACTTGACCGGGTGCGCGCGACGGACGGCGAGTGGATCCCGCTGCGTTACACGCTGAATAGGAAGTCGGGTGACAGCCATGCCGTGAGGACCGGGGTAATTACGGCTGGTGTTGCTGTGGTGTTCTGGCCGGCGGCTCCGGTATTTCTGCTGATGAAAGGTAAAGACACCACCATCAATAAGGGCGTGATCTTCGATGCTTTCACGGACCAGAATCATGTGCTGGTGAGTTCAGTGTCGAGTGCTCCGGAGAAAGAAAAGCAGCCTGCGCCCACGGTTTCCCGCCCGACTGCCGGTGGTGGCGCCACCGTGACGATCACATCGGCCGTGAGCGGAGCGGATATCGAAGTGGACGGGACCTTCGTGGGTAATACGCCGACGACGCTGCAGGTGCCGGCGGGCTCTCACGAAGTGACGGTGAAGGCCGCAGGTGCGACCTGGCAACGAACGGTTCAGGTGAACGCGGGCAGCGTGATCAGCCTGAATGCGGACCTGAAGGACACCAGGCTTACGGCAGAGCGGCGGAAATAGTTGGGTGAAAGGAGACGAGGAGCTATGACGACTTTTAAACGAAATTTGATGATGGCTGGTTTGTTGAGTGTGGTGTCCGCGGCGGGAGCCGCGGTGGTCCGTGACCCTGCGGAACGGAATGGCGAATTGCTGGCGGCCGTGCGTGATGGTTCCGCGGCCCGGATACAAACAGCACTGAAAGGTGGGGCGAGCCCGAAGGCCGTCGACGCTGAAGGAACCCCAGTGCTCATGCGGGCGGTCCTGTATTGCGATGCAGACGTCGTGCGCATGTTGCTGGAGCATGGGGCGGACCCGAATGCCCGGGCTGCGAACGGATCGACGGCTCTGGTACTGGCGGCGGGCGACCTGGCCAAGGTGACAGCGCTGGTGGAGAAGGGCGCGGAGGTTGATGCGAAGTCCCCTATGGGTCGGACGGCCCTGATCACGGCGGCGGCACAGCGCGATTCTTACCGGATTGTGAAGTATCTGCTGGAGAAGGGCGCGGATCCGAACGCACGGGATCAGGCCGGCGATTTTCTGACTGCCGGGAACAACGGAACCGCGCTGATGTTCGCGGTGAAGTCCGGAGACAACCGCACGGTGAAACTGCTGCTGGACCGTGGCGTGGATGTGAACGCTGCTGCCAGCACCGGCGGAACGGCGCTGGGCGATGCAATCTCGGCGCGCAATGCGGAGGCCGTCCGGATGCTGCTGGATCGGGGGGCCAGGGTGAACCTTGCATTCGGTCCGATCAGGATGACCCCGCTGATCTGGGCATCATTCCAGGAGTATCCGGAGGTAGTAGAGATGTTGCTGGCGGCCGGCGCCGATGTGAATGCGAAGGATGCGCTGGGATCTACGGCGTTGATTTGGGCTGCAATGTCCGAGCGCGATGACACGTCTACCGTTTCGGCGTTGCTGCGGGCGGGCGCGGGCCTGGATGTGAAGACTGCGATGGGCGAGACGCCGATGAGCTGGGCGAAACGCCGGGGAAATACAGGGATCGTCAGGTTATTCGAAAGCGAAATGAAGCAACAGGGAGGCAGCAATGAGAAGCAATAATCTCGTTTGGATGATGGCGGCAACGGCCGCGCTGGCCGTGCCGGCGGTGCGCGCGGAGGCACCGGATCGGGCGCGCGTGAAGGAAGCCGTGGAGAAAGGCGTGTCCAGGGTATTGGCCAGTGGCCCTTCATTCGTGAAAGTATCCGGCTGCGTGTCATGTCACAACAACACGCTTCCGGTGATGGCTGCGAGTCTGGCGCGGGAGCGCGGTCTCAAAGTCGATACGCAGACGGAGCGGCAGCAGCTGAAGGCGATTATCGGAGTGACCACACCGATGCGCGAGCCACTGCTGGAGGCGACCTATGCGGTTCCGGATACACAGGTATCTTTGCCGTATATCCTGCTGGCGATGCACGCGGAGCACAGCCCGGCCGATGAACTGACCTCGGCCGCGGTCCATGGCATCGCTGCGAAGCAGTTGCCGGATGGAAGCTGGCCGAATTACATCAACCGGGCGCCGCTGGAGAATGGCGCCATTCAGGCTACTGCGTTGAGCGTTCGGGCGATTCAGTTGTATGGGATGCCCGGCCGCAGCGCGGAGTGGAAGCGGCGTACGGCGGATGCGCGGGAGTGGCTTAGTAAAGCCGTTCCGAAGACGACTGAAGACAAGGTGATGCTTGTATCCGGTTTGGCGTGGTCCGGGGCGTTGCCGGACGTGGTGAATCGTGCGGCGCAGCGGCTGATCTCGGAACAGCGCGCCGATGGCGGCTGGGCTCAGTTAGCAAACCTGGAGTCCGATGCGTATGCGACCGGCAAAGCTCTGGTGGCACTGCATGAAGCCGGAGTATTGAAGACCGGCGACGACGTTTACCGACGTGGCGTCGAGTATCTGCTAAAGACTCAGCAGGAGGACGGCACGTGGCTGGTGAAGACCCGTGCCTTCCCGTTCCAGCCATTGAAGGAATCCGGGTTCCCGCATGGACGCGATCAGTGGATTTCGGCGGCGGGAACGAGCTGGGCAGCGATGGCTCTGGCATACACGATTGAGCCCCAACCGGAGCCGACCGTGGCTTCGCTTGGTGTCACTTTGCATCGGTGATCAGAACAATATCGTTCGTACGAAGTCCCTGGGAGTAAATCAGCTCCCCTTTGGGGGACCAGTCGAACGAGAAAATCCGATCGCTGTTGAAGTCTGTAACCTGCCGGGGCGGGCCGCCTTCAATGTTCTGAACCCAGACATTGTCGACGCCGCCCCGGAAGTCTACGTAGGCGATTCCTTTTCCGTCAGGGGTCCAGCGCAAAGTTCCCTCCACCGAGGTGGTATCCGGAAATGCAAATTTCTTCAAAGGCCGGCCACCATCGGGCGGCAGGATGGCAAGCTCCCACTTCGGGTTGGCAGGGTCTTCCGCATACCAGCAGGCAACGGTTCCGTCTTTCGGTGACACGTCCGGATGCGTGGCGAAATGGTCTGACAGCTGCACAGGCGTGCCGCCTTCAGCCGGAACTTTCCAGATGGTCTGAAAACCCCTGGAACCGATGTGGTGATAGACGAGAAACTTCCCATCAGGGGTCCAGACGGGCCAGTTGCTGTCCTTCGCCCCGGTGGTCAATTGTTTCTGATCGCCGCCGTCCGCATTCATCCTCCAGATGTTCCAGTTGCCTGAACGGTTCGAGTGGAAGGCGAGGTAGCGGCCGTCCGGCGACGCGGCGGGCGAGTAATTCCGGTGCGCATTGGACGTTAGCTGGTGCTGGCTCTCGCCATTGACGTCCATGCTCCAGATGTCCGCGTTTCCGCTTGCGTCAGAGGCGTAAACGATGCTGTTTCCGGCGAGCGACAAATCGAAGTACCGACCGTATCCTGTACTGATGCGGCGGGGTTTGCCTGCGGGCGGCAGAATCCATATGTTGGAAAGTGCCTGGGCCTGCGCGCTGACCAGAGCGCTGGAATCCCCGCTGAGGCTGATTCCGTAATAGTTGTTCAGATCGTTGGTGACACGCCGGGGTGCACCGTCGGGCCAGGTGATCTGCCAAATCTGCAGGAATGAGGAATCCTGGTCGCGGCCCACGAGCAGAAGCCCTTGTTTGCCGGGCAGCCACGCAACCTGATCAACAGACTGCCAGCGGTGAGTGGAGAGGCTTTTCTGGACGCCATCCTTCAGCCGGATTCCAACCAGTTCCACATAGAAACCCTGCGCATCTGTACTCTCACTGGCGACGGCGATCACGTCTCCGTCTGGCGACCAGGCAGGGGCGGACGAGTAGGCGAAGTGCCGCGGATGCTTTCTCGATGCGATCTTCGTCTGCTGTGAACCGTCCACTTCACCGACAATCAACTCGTCTTGACCGGAACTCATATCTCTGCGGAGAAAAGCTTCCCGACGGCTATCGGGCGACAGGCTTATCGCGCCGCTCACATGTTCGGCCATGCGGCGAGGCGCGCCACCAAGCGTGGGGATCCGATAGAGAGTGCCGCGCGTGATCTGGTTGTTGTCGTAAGCAACGTAATAGATCCAGGAGCCATCGCGGGAAAACGTGAGCCCGCGATACATCGCCCTGCTGTCAGGAAGAATGCGAACGCCGTTTGCGATGGAGACCTGCCGGACCCACAGGCTGAATTTCCCGCCTTCGTCAAGGGCATACGCGACATACTGGCCGTCTGCCGAAATAGCGGCAGCCGTTGCATTCCCGCTCGTGGTGATCTTGGTGAACTGGGGTGCACGAAAAATCGGGGTAGGTACTTTTCGGGACAGGACGCCGTAGATGCCGAGTGAGCTCATGACCACGAACAAGATAGCCACCGCAGCCCAGAGGAAAGCAGGCCCGGTGAACCGGCGTGGCGCGGTTTGCGCACGCAATGGCGGCCAGTTCTCAGAAGTTGCCTCACGCGGGGGAACATGAGAGCCGGCGGGACCTGAGAGCCTCTCGGCGATTTCGGCAAAGCGCGGATGCCTCCGTAAGCTCTCGAAGCGCCTGTCCACAGGGAGAAACCGGATCCACCATCCCCGCTCATCGGCAGATTTCTCCAGACAGCCCAGGGCTCGCTCGTGCTCGCCCAAAGCGTAGTGAATCAGCGCGAGATCGTAATGCGATGTAGGCAGATTCTCCACACGGGCGTAGAGCTTTGCGAGAAGCTGGCGTGCTTCCGTCTGCTCTCCGGAGGCTGCCAGCACGGCGGCCAGAGTGGCGTTTGCCCACGGGTCGTCATTCGAGATTGTGAGGGCACGGCGGGCCCCTGAAACAGCCTCGCTATGAAGCCGCATGGAACTCAGGACCCACGCCAGAATCAGGAGCACGGTGATATTGTTTTCCGATACGGAGCACGCTTTGCGGCCCACCTCCGCAGCCTTATCGAGGTGGCCCGCGTTGAAGAGTACCAGGCATCTGCACGCAGCAACACTGGGGGCAAAGGGATCGAGCGAGGCCGCTCTCCGGGCCTGAGCCATCGCCTCTTCGTGCCGCCCCTGGGCGCTCAGCAGGAAGGCAAGATACGTATGCGAGACCGCGTAAGACTCGTTGAGATCGATCGCGCGGCGGAAAGCACGCTCAGCTTCCCTCCAGTCCCAGTCGTAGTTCCAGATAGAGTAGCCGTAAGCGGTCTGTGTTTCCGCCAGTGCGGAATCGAGGGCGAGGGCTTTGGACGCGGCTTCTTTCGCAGCTGCGAAACTTTCCGAGGGAGGAAGAACGTTCCAGGTGCCGGCCCAGTTGTAATAATCGGCCACACCAGCATAGGCGCGGGCATAATTCGGGTCTTTGCCGATGGCATCCATGAAACACAGCAGAGCCTGAGCCATGCCCTCAGCGGTGTACGTGCTCCAGTGATACCGGCCTCGCAGCCAGGATTCATGTGCGCGCGGGTTATCCGTGTCGCGCTTCCCCAGAAGTTCGCGTTCTTCAGCATTGAGCCTGGGAATGATGGCCTCAGCCGCCAGTCGCGCAAGCGAGTCTTCAAGACTGATCAGACTCGTGAAAGTTTCGTCCAGTTGCGCCGCCCAAACCTGCTCGCCCGTGCGGACACTGACCATCTGGACCGTGACGCGGACCTGATCGCCCGAACGCCGCACCAGGCCACCGATCGCATACGTCACACCTAATTCCCGACCCGCTGTTTGCAAATCGCACTGTCGACCGGCGTACTTAAACACCGAACTGGTCGGCCGGACCACCAGCCGCTTCATGCCGTTCAGTTTCGTAATGAGGGCATCAGCGAGGCCGAGCCCCAGGTATTCGTCGCCATCCCGTTCACCACGCAGCAACTGGAACGGCAGCACAGCCAGTGACTTTAATGCTCCGGAGTCGTCCTCATGGGTTGCGGGTGCCACCGGTGACGAGCCGACCGCCGCGGCCGCAAAGGCAGTTGCCGGAGTGTCATAAGCGCGCTGAACGCGCTTCAGAGCAGCCCTCATCTCCGCGGCGGATTGAAAGCGGACCTCACGATCCTTTTCAAGTCCGGTCATGATCATACGTTCCAGATCTTCGGTTATAGCCGCGTTCAGCTGTGAAGGAGCGAGAGGCGTTTGGTTGAGCAGAGCTCCGAACACGACGGCACTGCTGCTGCCTCTGAAGGGCTGCACGCCCGTCGCCATTTCATACAGCACGACGGCAAACGAGAACAGGTCGGTACGAGGGTCAAGTTCTTCGGCGCGAGCCTGCTCAGGGGACATGTAAGCAACCGTGCCCATCGCCGCGCCGGCCACCGTACGAAATTCGCTGGCGGTCGGTTCACAGGAATCCCCGACGAGGCTCGCGCGTTTGGCGAGGCCGAAGTCCATCACTTTGAGCGGGCCGGAGCGGGTGACGAAGAGATTCGCTGGCTTGATATCCCGGTGGAAAATGCCCTTCGAGTGCGCAACTTCCAGTGCGGTGGCGATCTGGATTCCGAAGTCGACAATTTCGCGGACAGGCAGCGGACGCCCGCAAATGTGGTCCCGCAGGGTTTTGCCTTCGAGGAGCTCCATCGTGAAGAACGGGCGACCCTGCCAGTATCCGATGTCGTACAGGTGGCAGATATTCGGATGACTGAAAGCCGAGACGGCGCGAACTTCCTGTTCGAAACGCCTCATCTGCCCTTCGTTCGCGGGTATGGAAGAGGAAAGGATCTTCAGGGCCACATCGCGCCCGAGGCGTTTGTCTCTGGCCCGGTATACCTCGCCCATGCCACCGGATCCGAGAAGCCACAGGATGTGATAGTGGTCTACCGACACTCCAGCCAGTTCGCCGGTATTCGCGTTGCTGACTTCATCGGCGACTGCCTTAGCCTGAAAAGCCGGAGTGCCCAGGAATTCTTCGGAGCTTTCATGGGAGTGGAGCAGCGACTCCACTTCTTCGCGCAGGGCGGGGTCATCCGAACACAACTCGGAGAGCACCTGGCCACGAGAACCTGCCTCGTGATCGAGGGCTGCGTGAAAAACGGATTGAACCTGTTTCCAGCGGTCAGGGGACATCAAGAGATAATTTGTAAGTTTATTTTATGCCCGATACGGGCTGACCCTAAGCCCCCCGGGTCAATTCGCGCTTCAGCCAGGCACGGGCGGCTGTCCAGTCACGTTTGACCGTGGCGGGGGAGAGTTCCATCACCTCAGCGGTTTCTTCGAGGCTGAGACCAGCGAAGTAACGGAGTTCGACAACACGGCTCTGGCGCTGATCGATCTCAGCGAGGCTGGTGAGTGCGTCGTCCAGCGCGACCACATCCAGGTCGGGACTCTGATGCACGCCGACAGCTTCGTCGACAGTGACTCTCGGGGCGGCCTCACCGCGTTTGTGGGTGTGGCGGGCGCGCGCATGATCCACCAGAATGCGGCGAATCATCTGCGCTGCAATCCCGTAGAAGTGGGAACGGTTTTGCCACGAAACGTCTTTCTGATCGACTAACCGCAGGTAGGCTTCGTGAACGAGCGCCGTGCTTTGAAGGGTGTGTCCAGGGCGTTCGCGGCGCAGATGACTACGAGCGAGACGGCGCAATTCGTCATACACGAGCGGCGCCATTTCATCGAAGGCGTGCGGGTTCCCGTCTCTCCATTCGAGCAGGAGTCTGGTGACATCTCGTTGCGGCGTGGCCACATAAGAATCTTCGCACTCCCGGGTGCTGCGGTTCCGTGCGCAATCGTCCGGATGACGTGCCCCGGCCGACGCTGCGGGGGACAAAATGAAGGCGTGATGTGGGCGAGACGATCTGCCTTTGCGTCCGTTTTGGCGCTGGTTATTGTTGGACAAGCGGTTTGGGCCGATCCGCCTGGTGCGATAGTTCGCAGTAAGCTGCTGGTTCCGGCAGGGCTGCGGTCAGCGCCATTCGGCTCAGATCGCTTTGTGATGTTGCCGCCTGGCTTCGAAATGTCGCTTTGGTCCCGGCTTCCGGGAGCCCGCTTCATTGCAGTGGCAGTAAATGGGGATGTGTTCGTGTCGCAACCCTCGGCGGGGAGAGTGACGATCTTTCGGCCCGACCCTAACGGAGGTGTTCCGGCGAGCTTCGTTTATGCTTCCGGATTGCGGAATCCGCACGGACTTGCTTTCGATCAGCAGGAGGGCAGCACGTGGCTCTACGTCGCCGAGAGCCATCGGATCGATCGGTATTTATATAGTGCCGGGGATACTTCAGCGCCGCGCGCCCAGGTAGTTGTTTCCAATCTGCCGGACAACACTGCGCAGGGGTATGCGCATCCGCTGAAAAGTCTGGCGATCGGGCCCGACCACTCGCTGTATGTGGGAATCGGTTCCAGTTGCAATGCCTGCGTGCAAGACACGATTGCAACACCGGAGCGGGCATCGGTCTGGCGGTATAACGCTGACGGTTCGGGCGGTCAGTTGTTCGCGGCGGGGCTGCGGAATCCGGAGGGTCTGGCCTTTGTGCCGGGAACGGACTCGCTCTGGGCAGCAGTGAATAATCGCGATGAGCTTCCGTATCCGTTTCACGATGCAACCGGCCAGTACGGCAAACTCCTTCGGGCGTATGTGGATGACCATCCTCCTGAGCCGTTCACGGCAGTTCGGGAAGGCGGGAATTATGGATGGCCGTTTTGCAACCCGAACCCGGACACGCCGTCAGGAACGGACAACATGCCGCTTGATCCAGACCCGGAGAATAATCGTGACAATCATGTGGATTGCTCCGCGATCGACCGCGTTTCGAAAGGCATTCAGGCGCACTCCGCACCGCTGGGGCTTACGTTTCTGCAGGGAAGTGGTTTCGCCGCGCCATGGCGTGAGGGCGCGGTTATCGCGTATCACGGTTCCTGGGACCGCTCGACGCCGACCGGCTATAAGGTTGTGTGGTTTCCCTGGGATGCGCTGAAGCAGGTGCCTGGTACGGAGTCGGATCTTGTGACGGGATTTGAGGGTTGGGGTCGCCCTGTGGCGAGTGCGGTTATGTCGGATGGTTCGCTGTTAATTACCGACGATTCAGCCGGAGCGATATATCGTCTGAGATGGGCGCCTTCGGCGGTGAGTGCGGCGAACGGGTACCCGGTGATTGCGCCAGGTTCTTACGCGGCGGTTTATGGCTCGGGCTTGAGTGACGGTGTGGCGAGTGCCGGGCTGCCATATCCGGCTACGTTGGGCGGCGTTTCATTGACGGTGACCGATGCCGCGGGACGCGCTCTTCCGGCTTCCCTGGTTTATGTGTCACCTAACCAAATCAATTTCGTTTTGCCGGATGGATTGGCTGAGGGAAGCGCACATGTTGTGCTGCAGAGTGCGGCGGGTACGCGGGATCTCGGTTCCGCGGAGGTACGGAATGCGGCGCCTGGCCTGTTCAGTTTGAACGGCAGCGGCAGTGGAGAAGGTGCAGTTGTCGCACTGGATGGCGAGGGACATCAGGTGGGGCTTCCGGTCGATGTGAGTCAGGGGCCGGTTTATCTTTCGCTTTACGGTACCGGAATTCGAGGGACAGGGCTGGGCAATGTTCAGGTATTGATTGGAGATGGTTCGGTTCCGGCCATGTATGCCGGACCACAGGGTACGCTTCCGGGGCTGGATCAGGTAAACGTGAGCTTGCCTGCATCGTTGGCGGGGGCTGGAGATGTGGATGTGCGGGTTTTGGTTGGTGGGGTTAGTTCGAATTCAGTTACGGTTCGGGTCCGGTGATTCCGCTCGGAGTAAGAATGCAGTAGTATATGGGGTTTGATTCGCCTTGCCGGGACAAGTCTACACTGACCGGGACCTGACACTTTCGGGCGAGCATATTAAGCGGGTTCAGTGATATTAAAGTTAATAACCAGGAAGCGCATCATGAACATACATCAGCTGGCCGCCTGCGCGGCATGTTTCTTCGCAGTAGCTGTGGGGACCGGGCAGTTTCTGATGCGCGCCCAGGCGCCCGGAGCACCGCGCTCAGAGGCTAAGAAGGGTAACAGCGAGTATCTTCGCGGCCCGTCGCAGAAAGAACTGATCTATGTCACCCTTCCGGGCACGCTGGAAGGGTCGCCCGATGCGAACGGCAACGGGATCGTAGTGCTGGATGCGAAGAACAACTACAACTTCGTGAAGCGGATTCCCACATGGAACGTGCCAGCCAGCCGGAATCCGGAACAGGTGGCGGGCGTGACGGCAAGCCCTGTTACGCAGATGATCTATGTGGCAGCGCGAGGGCGGCTGGGCGCAATTGATCTGGCCACCGAAAAGATGGTTTGGCAGAACACTTATGACGGGCAATGCTGCGAAAGGCCGCAGGTCAAACCGGATGGTTCGTCTCTCTATGTCGGTTCGGATCTCAAGGACTTTTGGTACGTGGTAAATCCGCGCACGGGTGAACTGATTACCAAAGTCACATCACCGCAGAGTCCGAACGCCCATAACCTGAATCTCAGCGCGGATGGCAAGACGGCGTTCATGTCTCCGAACGGGAAAGTGATGGCGATTGCGGACACCACGTCCCACAAGTTAACCAGGACGATTACCTTTCCTGACAAC
>JAUZEU010000378.1 GCA_030838885.1 Bryobacterales bacterium
AGCGATAACTTTCTTGACCTTGGAGAATGGTTGCCGAGTCGCTCTCCGCTCCGCAACCCGTTGGTCCGTCAGTCCATCCTTTTTCATGCGTCGCTGTGCGACGCGCTGCAGGTCTATGCTGCGCCCCTCAAGGATCTGTTCGGTGCCGTCAATAAGAACGTCGTCGTTTTCGACCCGTATGTTCCGATCTCGGCTACCAGATGCAATTCCCGTCGCAATCGGCCTTTTGTGTTTGGTTGGGCCGGAACCACGTCGCATGAGGTCGATCTTGTCAGGATAGCGCCTGATGTGGGCGAGTTCTGCAAGCTGCATCCTGACGCCATTTTCGCTTATATGGGCAACGAGGATCTTTTTGCGAAACTGTTCGGCACCATCGATAGCCGGCAGGTGCGTGTCCGTGCTTTCAGCTCTCACGACGAATATCTCACGTTCCTTGGCAGTTGGGACGTCGGCCTCGCTCCGCTTCTGGCGAGCCCGTTCAACAATGGCCGCACAGATAGCAAGTTCGGAACCTACGCAGCCTGCTGCATTGCGGCGATCCTGGAACGACACCCCGTTCACGAACCCCATGCCCAGCGTGCTCTTCTCTTTGACGAGCCGCATGAGGTCCGTTCGCTGCTCCAATGGTTGTACGACGACAGAACGCGGGTGGATGACCACGCCATGCGCGCGCACGCATGGGCCCGCCAGGAGCGAAATGCAGAGCGCCTGCGTGAGCAACGGCTCGCATTCTACGACTCCATGATCGAGGGCTGCCAACCATCGTCGACCACCCAGTTTATCGAAGGCGCGAAAGATCGGCTGCACGAAGCGATGGCGAATTCGCCACTGGTGCAGTTAGGCAAGAAGCACGAGGGTTTGAAGGACCCGATCGCGTATTTTCAAGCAGTGCTGGAAATACAGCCCTACAACTACATCGCGCTTAGGAATGTGATCGATTATGCGGAGGAGCACGAGCTCGACCTCCCGGGCTTGTCCGTCCTCTATGAGCGGATGTGCTTTTTGTTACCTGATAGTGTTCCCCACACTCGCCGGCCTCATCATCTCGATAAGTTCCTGCCGTGATGAATGCCCGCCCCTTCACATACTCGGTCTATGGGCTCACCGTACATTCAAACCGTTCGGTTCCCGGCTTGCGGACCTCCGCGGCGGAAGCCGGCCCACTGGTGACGATCGATTTCGCACGCGTGGCGCAGTGTCCGGCGCCGTTAGTACCTCCAAAAGCCGTCGTTGGCTGTGAAACGTTCTGGCGTTTGTCCTCTAACGTCTGGCTGCTCCGTTATCAGGACGAGACGAGCGGGGCGGCTTGGGAGATTGAAGCCACTGAAGGTGGCGCTCACCTGAATGTTCGCTGGACCACTTCATATCAGATTGACGACATACCCTCGCTGCTTCTGGGTCCCGGGCTCGCGGCGGTGCTGCACTTGCGCAGGGCGTTTGTCCTGCATGCCAGCGCCGTCAAGGTCGGCGGCGGAGCCGTGTTGATCATGGGGGGGTCAGGCGCTGGGAAGTCGACCACAGCGGCTGCTCTTGTCCGCCGCGGTTTTCCGTTGATTACTGATGATGTTGCGGTCTTGGAGAGCAGTGGAATGTCCCATGCCGTTCACATGGGACACGGTTATCTGCGCATATACGAGAATTCAGCGGTTGCCGCGGGTTGGCCCGCCGATCTGCCGCGCCTTTTTCACCATCCGATCTTCGATGAAAAGCGGTACGTTGATCTCGCTGACGAGACATGGGATACAGAGCCCACCCGGGTTCAAGCGATTTATGTTCTGGAGCGTCACATGGAACGGCGAAGCGGCAAGACCATTCAGCCGCTCAGGCCACGACAGGGGCTTCAGTATCTGCTGGCGAATGTCTATTGCAGCCGCTTTCTCGATGACGAAGGCCGCAGGGAGTGTTTGCGACGCGGCATAGCGCTCGCCAACAACGTGCCAGTGCGGGTCATAAATGTGCAGTGTGATCTGGCTGAAATCGGATCGCTCGCTGACCTCGTAATCCATGATGCCATGACTGCTAGATGCCGTGAGTCGACCTAATTGCCGGCTCCCTTAATCGCGTGTATCAGCTCGGACCACCATAGCAGCCATCATGAAATGCTGCGCCTGTGTGGCAGAAGGAGTAGGTGGCTCAGGCAATTATTGCAGAAGGAATGCGAGTTGCTGCGAGGTTCGCGGCACCGATGACCGGCCTTTCTCCACGAGTTCGAACCATGTCTAGATTGCGCTTGATCCCCCGCCTGATACGTAGGCTGTGGCGAGTTGAGAATCGCCGCCGCGCTCTTTCGGCCGAGGCGGTGGCGTATCTACTTGCGGCGCGGCTCTCATTGATCTTCGTGTCGTTTCCGCGATTAGCGCGGCACCTCGGCACCTTCGTATCGCCGAGCGATCCACGCGCCAGCATGACGAGAACATACGCGGCGCCGTCTCACACGCAGCTGGCGAAGGAGATCGGCTGGGCGGTGACTAGCGCGGCTCGTTATGTACCATTCCGGGCCGTGTGTCTGCCGCAAGCATTGGCTGCGCAGGCGATGCTGAGGCGGCGGGGCGTTCATAGCGTCATGCATTTCGGTGCCGCCCGAGGAACGGAAAAGCCGCTCTATGCACACGCCTGGCTCGACGCGGCGGGCGTCCACGTCACTGGCTTTCCAGTGGCGGAAAATTTCACCGAGATCTCGTGTTTCGTGTGAGCTCATCTCGCGCGCCGTAATTGTCGATCAACTTCGCCCGGCGTGTCTCAACGAGCATCTGTTCACCATCCTTAGAAGGGTGGCGAGCTCCTGAACCTGCTGATCTCCTACGTCCAAGTGGCGTACGCAGGTGGCCATGTTGCAGTCTCCGGCGGCAAGCGGCTGTTCTGGCTTTACGACATAACTCCGCTACGCCGCGCGGAACAAGCGCGGCTTCGCAGTGAACGTCGTCTGGGCGAAGCGATTGAGAGCATTTCAGAAGGTTTCGTTTGCTACGTCAATTCACGACCTTCGTCATACGTCTGTATGCTCTATGCCGTCGTTGCTGCCACGATAATCGGGGATGCACGCATTTGGCGACCGCGCACAACGAAGGAGTTACACACACTATTCAACAGTCGGCAATTCTCGACGACAGAGTACGATGCATGGAGATACAGTATGCTTCATGAGTTTGCGATGGATCTCCTCTCTCTCGACTAGGCGCATACTACTTTTGCTTCCTTCGAGCGACGATTATCCCGTCGACGGTCCGAGCTCTGATGTATCGTGACGCGCGCAAAACTTTTTATGCTCTTGGCTAGGCTTGTTGGGGGTGGCTCAACGTTTCGTCTTTTTCCTGGTTTTCCAAGACGCCCTTTTGATCTCCACCGGCAAGCTCGTGTCTAGTTGTGACATTCTCAAGACGGATGTTTGCTCAGGCGCACAAATTAGGAAAAGCTGACGGCGTTAATTGATCTCCCGACGTAACGACCGGGATTCGCAAACGAGATGTTATGGAAATTCCGTTGTCCGGTATGGCCCTCAATAGCGGACATTCGCGCCATCGGCCGACAGGTGCGCTAAATGCCGATATTGTTGCAAAAGTCTTTTTGGGGTGACGATCAAAATTTCCTGGGACCGCTGGTGCGTTTCGCATGAAGCGACGTGAGGGACCTCATTGTTTTGCACAAAAGTGACCACAGATCTTCGCATCGGCGCTACGGGGTATTGCAGCGGAAGGGCGTATAAAAATCCGCTTTCGCGATATTTTCGGCATCGTTCGATTTTCGACTTTTGCAACAATATCTGCCAATTCCGGACTCATGCACCGCAACAAAGTTCGCCCTAATCGCCACCTCGTTGCCGCGGCTGAGCATCGGATGCGCTATCTCCGGATTGATCGCGACCGCGGTTTCGAATCACGCCGGCAGGCCTGCCGATGTTTGGTCGAACGCAGATTCCTGGGTGGCG
>JAUZEU010000383.1 GCA_030838885.1 Bryobacterales bacterium
CCATGATCGCGAAACGAACGGCGTCATTAGGCCCGGCAACCACGCGATAGGGTACGTTTTTGATCTCCGATTGCACTTCGGAGAAGCGCCGCCCGATGAAGCGTTTAGCTGAGTAGATGGTGTTTTCAGCGTTGAGTGCAGCTTGCCGCTTGGCAAGCTGTCCTACCAGCCGCTCGCCCGATTGAGTGAAGGCAACTACCGAGGGCGTTAAACGGTTGCCCTCGCTGTTGATGACGACGGTGGGATTACCACCCTCCATCACCGCCACGACAGAATTTGTAGTCCCAAGGTCTATACCTACTGCCTTTGCCATGACCAATTCCTCTCTGTAATTGAGTGGTTTGGCGGCTCCTTGCGTGCGCTATTCGACTGACGCACCGGAAACGCCATCTACTGTCCGCGTGGAGTGCACCTCTGCCTCCAAAACGTTAACTGGCGCCGAGACGAGTATATCCGTTTCTTATCAACAACCGGGGGCGCATCCTGATTGACTGTTTAGGTTTTTCGTCGAGCGCCGGACGGCGGTGATCCATGCTTAGACGGCCCGCCGTGGACCAAAACGCGTCGTATGGAAAACGACGTCGCCGAAGCTCCGAACTCTTTTCTGAAGATGATCGAGCCGCACCGTACTACAACGGATAAGGGACCAATCAATCGGAAGTTGCGCCCACATCTTTATTGCGTGTTGGCCCAAAGCGTTTCGCCTTGTCGCTTCATAAAAAATAATGTGGAAACTAATATCCGGTGCTATTCCCTTTGACGCGACCATCAGTTACTGCTTCAAGGCGTTCATCAGCAGACGGACGCAATGCGTTGCAAGCGAAGGCCGTGGTCGGTGACATCAGGTGTGTGAGGAAGACTTCGGCCGATTTAAAGCTCGTAAACGAAATCCGTTGGATCGCAGCCACATCCGCCTTGTATCAATCGTATCAATGATATGAGTCAAGACGGATACGAGTTACCAACGCGCCCGGCGACCCTCGTAAGCCGCGTCGACTAATAGACGGACGATGTCGAACAGTTGTGGGTCGAATCACTGGCGGACGATCGCCTGACGGCCCATCACCGGCCCGCCCCCGTCGCGGCGGGCGGGTTGCCATTGCGCCCGCCGCCGCGGCACAAAGCGCGAGCATGGTGGTGACCATCGGTCGCGTCGGTACGCTTTCACCTGAAGGTCGTTGGCTATCGAGAACACGCTCGGCACGGAGTTCGCGCGTATCCCGATGAGATTATCGTTCGCCTGCTTGGCCCAAGGCGCGATAACCGTATCTTAGTGGATAGCGCCAGCTCGCCATAAATAACTCTGTATTCAGCCATGCGAATCTGGTCGATTCAGTAGATGACCTTGTGCACGCCCTCAACGGCTGGTCGCCGGCGATAAAAACATCCGCGGTGCTCCTTGTAGCCCTTCGCGGCAGACGTCACGATCAATCTACGAGCACGATGAGAAGAAGTCCGGCAGTGTTCGGTATGAAGTTCCTGTTCAATATTTTGCAAGTCCTTCTGTGATACCCCCGCTTTACTTCGGTTTGGAAGCCACAACCGTCGAAATTGCGGTCTGTTGCCCGGAGGGGTCCACCGCGGTAACCTCGGCTTTTTTCATGGCCCGTACGCTTGGATCGGCAGCCGACTTTGACGGGGTAGTTAGATTCTGAGTCATTTCATTCCGCATGGAAAGGACGTTCTGATGGTTCCTTTTAGCGAGAGCAAGCGCCCGCTCCTGAGGGTAAACGAACTGCACTCCATAGTTATCGCCGGGGTAAAACCACGCTCTAATAGCTTGCGGCGAGTCGGACGGACGTTCATCGAAAAGAATTAGTGGCTTGTCGGGAGTGGTCAGGTGATAATCCGGAATGCCGATGACGGTCGCGTAGAGCTGCTTTTCGTCCTTGTCGAATACCTGGACGATGTTTCGGTCGGCCGCGGTGTCGAGCAGTTTGAAGACGTACGTTCCCGCGGGCAGAACTCTCCCGGGAAGTTCGAGCGGGACATTCGAGGTAATAACAGTTTTCTTATTCGCCTCGTCGGCGGCGGCTTGAAAAGAAAATACAATGAGAAGCGCGGCGGCGCAAAATATCACGGCGACCGTGCTGCAGAGGCGTTTGTATGTTGCAGCAACTCCGAACATAATTAATCTCCCTTGGTATATTGCGTTCGTGGCTGACATCCATCAGGCTGTCTGGGGCGAGTCACTGCACGCCCGTCACCAGTTAGGTACGGCAGCTCAGCACAGCGTCTGGCTGCCTCTACGAAGGGAATCTGCTCTACCAGTCGACGGTGCAACACCGGAAAGACGATGGCAGGCCCAACCGAGGCAGGCGACTCATAGTGGGGTCGCGAGAGCTCTCTTGAATTTCTACGCGCTTCAGATGCCGGGGACGGGGTGCTATCGAACGAACAGGCCTGTGTTTTTCAGAGGTTTAATAGCGTAATCCCGGATAGCCCTGCGGCGGTAAGTGCGCAAAGAACGCAATCCAAAGAGTGATTGACGCCGTCCCTCACGGATCTATTTTCAAACTGTGTGGCGCGCCGACGTCGTCGCGGCAATTCGCATTTTGTGTGGAGCGGTGTAAGGGGACTGTCGTTATTTCTACGCCAAAGCCGAGGCAGATTGACTCGGCAAGCCAGAATCGCCTTTCCATCGATCGGTCGATGGTGTAGCGGGTAGCGGAGCAGTTGCTTGGTGCCCATACTACTGAGACATTTCTGGCGGCACAGAGAATTGCGGGCGACCGTTGCAAGCGCCATCATCCAGCTGTAGACAGAGTTGCGCGTCCCAACACGACAAGTCGGGACAGATCGATCTCGAGTGTTCCAGGGATTTGGTCACCGAACTTACGTAGCTACAAACTGCAGACAAAGATGTGGAACCTCAAGCGTCGACAGCCGGTGTGGGGCGGTCATAGCACTTGTAAGCCGGGGACTGCCTTGGCCGCCGGTTCACCGGCGGGGCTGCCTCTTCCTCTGGAACTGGTAGCACGAGGATGATGAAAAGATACGTTCCGCCGTCATCCGCTTTTGTCCGTCGGCCACAGCTCTGCAATCCTCGTTATGGAGGGAGTGCAGGCCGTAAGTTGCAGCCAGGTGATCGAGCTGCCCTCTGTCTACAGTTGCTATGTCGTGCCAATGCATGGGGCTCCTCGCGCGGAGCTTCGCGTTAAAACCGGGCGCAGTGTGAAACCAGCCGTGCCGGCTTTTGCGGGACGGCGCGCGGCAATTCCCAACCGGCGCATCTTGTAGAAGAGCGTGGACCGCGGAATTCCAAGGAGGGCCGCAGCCGCAGTAATTACTCCGTCGGATTCCTGGAGGATACGAGCAATGTGCGCTCGTTCCGCGTCCTTGAGCTTGACCGGCGTTTCCCCAGAGTCGGCAGCAATTGGCAGTCCGTCGAGCGGTGCCTCGAGCACCGATCCTCGCGTGAGAATCACCGAACGCTCGATGAAGTTTTCCAACTCGCGGATGTTGCCGGTCCAGGAATGCCGTGTCAGTCTGTCCACAGTCTCGTCCGGGACCACGTCAATTCGTCTGTTCATGCGCTCGGCAAACAATCGGACGAAATGCTGAATCAAAGGTGCGATGTCCCCGGGTCGTTCCCTCAGCGGCGGCACGGTTAGGGGAAAGACATTCAGCCGGTAGAACAGGTCGGCTCTGAATTTTCCTTCTTCCACCATCTTGGCAAGATTGCGATTCGTCGCAGCGATCAGACGAATGTCGACGTGAATGGTGTGGGCACTGCCAAGGCGTTCGAACTCGTGTTCCTGAAGAACGCGCAACAGCTTCGGCTGCAACTCCGGCGGGATATCCCCGATTTCGTCCAGAAACAGCGTACCTCTGTTCGCCATTTCGAATCGCCCGATGCGTTGCGCGATCGCGCCGGTGAACGCTCCGCGCTCGTGTCCGAACAGTTCGCTCTCCAGCAGGCCAAGCGGGATAGCAGCGCAGTTCATTTTCACGAGCGGATGTTCGTGGCGGGCGCTGATTTCGTGGATCATTCTTGCCATTAAATCTTTGCCGGTGCCTGTTTCGCCATAGATCAGAACAGTTGAGTCCGTGGGGCCAACGATGTTTGCCTGGCGGAGTACATTTTGTAGTTTGGGGCTTTCCCCAACCATTTCTCTTGCGCTCGTTGTGAAGCGAGTCGTATCTCGAGCACATGAATTCAGGGTATTCGCATTTCTGATCATAAATTCCTCAACATTCGAAATAGTTGACTATGCGACCCGGTTCGCTGTCCTCTCATGTCGGGCCGGAAAGATGACCGGCAACGGCTTACCCGAAAGTTCGAGGCTGAAATATTACGGTCGGCACGGGCTCACCAGGAAGCGGTCCACACTCTTCACAGTAGACCGGTTCGCGCGAAGGCGCCACCATACCTTTGTATCAATAGGCTACCTGGCTAAGCCTGTTGGTCGACGCACCGGAAAGCAGGCCGACGGCGTGCGGCTTTGGCTGCTCCTGGAGGGTCAGGGTACCATTGATAAATCTGGGCTCTCCGCCTTGTATATTGTCCGAAAACCGAAGCCGCTGGTGTCTTCCGCTCCGTAATTTTTTGTGGAAAGGGCGGATTTGTTTGTCGACAACACCTCGGACCCTCCTCTGCAGGCCCATACCAACTTGCGATTCCGAAGGCGGCAGATGCAAAGGTAAACTGGCACGAGCTTTGCAGTGACCTGACCGCTTTCCGAGGCAAACCAATATGCCCGTCATACTGAGAAAGAATTGGTGGTCACTGGTGATTCGCGGTCTTGCCGCTCTCTGCCTGAGTGCGATTACACTGGTTCGGCCGGGAATCGCGATTGGACCTCTGGCGCAATTGTTCTTCGCCTATGCGCTGATCGATCGCCTCGTGGGTATTGCTGGCGCGGTGCGTGCTGCCGAGGCGCACGAGCGCTGGACATCTTTGTTGGCGGAAGGTCTGGCCGGCCTGGCTGCCGCTATTGTGTCTGCGGCATGGCCCGTCACGTTCATCGGACTGGCTTATGTGATCGCCGCGTGGGCCATTGTGACTGCCGTTCTCGAGATGATTTCCGCGCGCCGGCTGAGACGGGATATTGCCGGCGAATGGCTGCTCGCATCGAGTGCATTTGCCTCTTTGATATTGGGAGCCCTGATGATTGCGCTTCCGCTTGCGGGGGCCGCCACTGGTGGCGTCCTGGCTCGGAGCGTATTCTCTTATCTCCGGTGCGCTTCTGGTCGCGCTCGGCTTTCGCCTCCGGCACCGCAGCGGACGCGTAGCGCGCGTATCGATCTGAGTTTGCTCTCAAGATTCAACGCCCAGCCAATTGCGCCAGGCAGGGAGTGATCGTTGAACGTTTCTCCAGAACCCTGTCGCACCATCGCCCAGGACTCTGGCGCAGCGCTCCATCAGCACCGGCTGTGACAAAGATGACGGGAACGAGACACTTCATTGCGCGAAGTCTGGATCGCAATTCTATACCGTTCAGGCCAGGCATTTGGACGTCGAGCAGTATGCAGTCCGTTTGCCCGAAGCGGTTCGAATCGAGAAAGGCGTCCGCTGAAGGGAACAGCTCGCGTTGATATCCGGCCGACTGGATCAGGCTGCTCAGGGCGTCGCGAACTGACTTGTCGTCGTCGACCACCCCGATCGCGATCACCCGATGTCGGGTATCGCCGTTCGAAGCGTGGTCCGCGAGGCCTTTCACTTAGTTGATTACTAATATTCCGGCTGACAGCCAGCCATCATACTTTGGTATAGGCTGATACTACTTTAAATCTTGCAGTTCAAGTTTGCAGGCCATTCTGACCAGTCCCGCCACGGAGCCGGCCTTCATTTTCCGCATAACCTGGCCCCGTTGCAGCTTGACTGTCACTTCGCTTGTGCCCAACTCCGCCGCAATCTGTTTGTTAAGCAGACCTTCGACGACGTGATGCATAACCTCGCGCTCGCGCGGCGTCAATAGTTCGAGCCGCCGGCGTAGTTCAGCGAGGTTGTCCCTTTCGTGGCGCTGCCCCCGATCGCGATCGATCGCGCTCCGGATCGCGGCCAGTAATTCCTGCTCGCGAAACGGCTTGCTGAAGAAGTCCACTGCTCCTGCCTTCATCGCCTGAACCGTCATCGCGATATCGCCGTGACCTGTGATAAAGATGAGAAGCAGAATGAATGCCCCCTCTCTTCAGTTCGCGCTGCAGGTCGAGGCCACTTACTCCGGGCATTCGCACGTCAAGCACTACGCATCCCGGGACATTTGGACGCGTGGCGCTCACGAAGTCCTGCGCCGAGGCGAATGTCCGCACACCAAAGCCGACCGAGCGAATGAGGCTGCTGAGCCCTTCGCGAACGCCGGCGTCGTCACCGACGATGTACACTGTCGGCAGCTCTGTTTCGGCCATCTCAGGGTTCCTGCCGAGGTGAGAGCGAAAAATGGAAGGTGGTTCCATACCCTTCGTTTGCAGTGGCCCGCAACTTCCCGCCATGCGCTTCTATAGAGGAACGGCTGATTGCGAGGCCGATACCCAGGCCTCCGCTTTTTGTAGTGAAGAATGGCTTGAAGAGTTGCTCAATGTTGGAAGGATCGATTCCCACGCCTGAATCGCGAACCGAAACGGCAATCCGGTCAGGCGCCAGTTGGTACGAACTGACCAAGATTTTCCCCGGCCCTTCAGTCGCGGCGCTCGTAGCGTCCCGCGCATTCATGACAAGGTTGAGCAAAGTCTGTTGAAAGCCCACCGCATCACCTTCGGGCGGGGGAAGATCGGATGTCAGTTCGCCACCGAGCGAAATGCCTTGCCGGAGAAGCTCGTGGCGCGTCAGCATCAGCGCCTCTTTGATCAGTTTGTTTAGGTCGATTACGGACATCTGTGGCGCGCTCCTTTTCACGAGTGTGCGGATTCTGCTGATCACTTCGCCCGCTCGCGTACCTTCTTTGACGATGCGTTTTGCCGCTGCCCGCGCTTCGTAGAGATTGAGTTCGGGGGCGCCCAGCCAGCGGAGGCAGGCATTTCCGTTCGAGACCACGTTACTCGCGTGACATGCGCCAGGTGGGCCTGCGCTGTCTGCGGCGCAGCCTCCGCGCGTTTCCGCTCACTAATGTCTCGGCTGATAGTGGCGAGGCGAGGTTAGTGCCTGTCCCGGCAATCATGAAAAGGTGTTGCCAGACGGGGATCGAGGCGCCAGTTGTGAAGTTGCGTAACAGCGTCTCGCCCTCCCAACGGCCATTTCTATCGACAGCGGTCAACACATCGGTCATGATTCTTTCGCGATCTTCTTCTGCCGTGAAATCGAGAATGTTGGTCTTGCGGACCCCGTCATTGCCGGCGATTTCCAGCAGCGCCTGTCCGGCAGCATTGACGAAAAGAACCGTCCCGTCCATTGAAGCGATGCCTATGAAATCCGTGCTGTGTTCGATCAGAGCAGCCGGTTCCCTCGTCTGTTCCTCGGCCGGTTTCCGCTCGGTAATATCTGTATTGATTTGGAGCATAGCAACGGGTTCTCCGTCCTCGCCCAACTGCAAAGCCCAGCGGCTGGCAACGACGATACTTTTTCCATCCCGCCTGGTCTGGGTGAGTTCGCCTTCCCATCTCCCTTCGCGAATCACCTGTCTTTTTACGCCGCCGATATCAATGGCAGATGTGGACTCCAGAAGCTCCGGCGCGAGTTTTCCGACCTCTTCGTGTTCCGCCCAGCGGTAAATCTTCTCTGCGCCCGTACTCCAGTACGTGATGTTGTCGTTAGTGTCGCGGACCAGGATGGCGTCGTGCGCCAACTTCAGCAGACTGGCCTGCTTGCGCAATGTTTCCTCACCGCGGCGCCGCTGGGCGATCTCAGTTCGCCGTTGTTCAATGGCTCTCGCCAGCTCCTGCGTACGCTCCTGCACTCTGCTTTCAATTCTGTCGTTCGCGTTCTCGAGAGCTTTCTGAACGCGCTGCCGCTCACCGATTTGTTTTCCCACTTCTGTATTAAAGGACTGAAGCTGCGCCGCGCTCGGTAGGGCGAGGGCGCGCGGAACCAGCGGGACGAGCGCGATCGCTTGCACTCGATAATCTCCTCGGCCAACTTTTGATTGGTCGTTGTAAGTTGACTGGTGCGTTCAATGACTCGTTGCTCCAGATCTTCATGGGCTCGATGCAGGACTAATTCCGTGAGCTTGCGCTCGGTGATGTTGTTGAACAGTACGGTGACCGTTCGGTTCTCTGGCTCCTAAACGAAAGGCGTAGACAGCAAACCAATGGTTTATCGCTTTGACCTGACTCTCGACACGGACCGGTTCGCCCGTAAGGGCCACTCTGCCGTAAAGTTCAATCCACCATTGTTCGAGATGCGGGCGAGTTCCCGGACCCTGTTGCCCACGCCGTGTTCCAGACCATTATGTTTGTGGAACGCAGGGTTTGTTTCCAGTATGAGGTAGTCAACCGGTCTGCCGTCTTCATCGAACAGCATTTTGATGATGCAAAAGACTTCATCGATCGAGTTGAACAATGTTCGATATCGTTCTTCGCTCTCCCGCAAAGCATTTTCCGAATGCTTGCGTTCCGTGATGTCTTGCAAAAGAGCTACAAAGTAATCGACCGAACCCTCAGTGCGACACACGCATTTGACTGAGATGGTGGCGTAAATGATCGGGCCGTCTTTGCGAATGCACCGTTTGCCGATGGCATAGCCCTCGGAGTCCCCAGCCAGGACCCGGTTGAAACTGGCGACATCGGCGGCCAGATCGTCTGGGCGAGTCAACTCCGCCCAGGTCAACTGCAACAGCTCGCTCCGTTCGTACCCCAGGATGTCGCAAATCTGATTGTTAACTTCAATGACGCCTTTGCGAGGTGACGTGATCGCCATGCCGATCAGCCCGATTTCAAAGTACCGCCGGAAGCGTTGCTCACTGGCTCGTAGCGCCTCTTCCACGCGCTTACGCTTGGCAATGTCTCGCGCACATACAGTAATGCCGTCGGGCGAAGGATATGCGGTTTCCTGAAACCATGTGCCGGAGGTCGCAAGGTACTCTTCACAACTCCCGGTCACGCGTTCGTCCATTGCGCGGCGGCACACGGTATCGAACTGCGGGCCGATAATTTCGCGGGAGATCTCCCATTGGGTTCGCCCTATCATCTCGTCACGCCGAAAGCCTGTTAGGTGCTCGGCAGCGCCGTTAAGATGCGTGTACCGCCACTCCCGATCAAGTGCTGTGAATGCGTCGGGCATGCTCTCCAGAATCTCGGTGGCGATCTGCTCCATGATGCGCGTTCGAACGGCTCCCTCTGGCGATGTGTCGCCTTAATCAGCGAGCTTTAACAGTTTGGTGTCCGATACGGAATCCGCTCGCCGCGGATGTCATCGCCTTAGGTACCGTATCGGTGACCAGGGGCCAGTTGTCGAACTGGTTGCAATTGTGAATACCCCGCATCCGCGCGTACCCTTGTCCCTGTTGAGATACCTGGGTCGTCCGGGAAGGGATGAAAGCGGCCGAGGGCGCGTTGCGCACAATAGCAGGTGTTGAAAGGGGAGGGGGGAACATTGCTCGGCTGTCGCGCGCGGGAGCGGGTAAACGGCACCATCAGCATTCTGTTGAGCAAGTTGTAGCCCAGCCGGATGGGCTACAACAGTCGCTCAGCCGGTGCCTCCCGACCGTTCACGGTGTCGTTCACAACGGCGGTGGATGTAGAGATAAATTCCCTCGGTCAGATAAATGTTCAAGTCTTTTTGCCATTGGCGAATGCTTGATACATCCGGATTGCAGGAAAGCAGCGGATATCTTACACTCCCCAGACATCTCAAGTCATACTCGAAAAGATGCCCTGGAGAAGTCTCTGAGTAACGCGCATATATGGCATGGAGCACAGGCACGGCTTCCTGTTAGGCGCCACAGGCGTGGAGTACCTGCTGTTGAACTACGCCATTCCGCCGGTTGAATCGTTCTCAGGTCTCGTTGATCCGGTTCAGAAAAATAGATCTTGCAGGCCCCGCCTGGTTCGTCTACCAGCAGCCACACCGGCGGCTTGAGATCCATACGGAGATTGAACAGATACCGAATGCTTTCGAGATCGGTTTCGGATTCCTTGGTGAGCATGCCTGTGGTGACAGAGATCTCCGGGATTCCATCACTCTCGAGATCGAAGCCGCCAGATGACCATGCCCACCGCCCCATCTCGACTCCCTTACTCGCGCCAGTCTCCTCGAACACTCCGTCTCCACGGGACCTGAAAAGGGAATTTTCTTTTGGCATGACGCCGCCAGGCTCCCGGCCGCGAAGGTCCCTCGGTGATAATTCGCTGCTCTGCGTCGTTCCACATATTAGAGACATACAGATCGGGGTTCCCATCGCCGTCGTAATCGAACCATGCGGCGCAAAACTGAACCGAACGTTCTTTTGGTTCAGCCCCGCCGCTTCCGTCACGTCGACAACGGAGATGTTGTGTCCGCTGTAAGTTCGTTGCGAAACAGGTAATTCGGGGCGCAGTTTTGAGCATCCTAAACCAACAGGGGAGATGCCCCGGCTCTGCCGGGGAGGCAGCAAGAGTTTGACATTTGCAGGAGTCCATCGGGGAAACTCCGATACGTGAGCCGCCAAGCACACGAAAAGGAGTTTCGCGATGGA
>JAUZEU010000414.1 GCA_030838885.1 Bryobacterales bacterium
TTCTCGCCCTTGGTAAAGGTTGGGCCGGGATTGGGTGGCGCCCCACGACCTCCGCCTGCGAGTTGGGGAATGTCACCGCCCCGAAGGCCCACGGATTCCGCCTTCGGTGCGAGCAGACGGAATGTCACGTGGTGATCGGGCAATACCTCGGGAGAGATCACCTGTGGTGCTTGCGGAGCCTGCGCGAATGCCTGCGCTGCGAACAGCACCGGTGCAAAAAGTACATTTCTTTTCATGCCGAAGACCTGCCTGGAAGAGATCATATACCCGTGTCTTCTATCAGTGGTACTCTTAGAGAGCATTTGACTGTCCCTTCAGTTCAGGTCCGCTAAACCTTCCCGAATTGGTCCGCTCTCAAATCAGAAAGAAAATCGAATGAAAAACATCTTTGTAGGGAATCTGAGCTTCGGCTCCACCGAGCAGGATATCCGCTCACTCTTTGAGACGTACGGCAAGGTCGACCGCGTCAGCATCGTTACCGATCGCGAATCCGGCCAGCCCCGCGGCTTCGGCTTCGTCGAGATGAGCGACGATGGCGAAGGCGAACGCGCTATTGCAGCCATCAACGGACATGAAGTTGGCGGTCGCGCCCTGAACGTGAATGAAGCAAAACCGAAGTCGAGCAGCGGCGGCGGCGGTGGTGGCCGTGGGGGCGCGGGCGGCGGCGGTGGTTACGGCGCCCGCAAGCAGCGCTGGTAGTTTTTCGGCGGCCTACGGGCCGCCCTGGGCACCAAATCTCCGGTGGCGAACTCGCGCCCTTGCGCGTGAACTTGATTTCGTCACCGGAGATCTCTCCTGCGTATTCCTGACTCCTAATCAGACGCATATAGATTTCAGGCTTAGATTCCGGGTGCCGACCTTAGTCGCCGCACCGTGGAGCCGCGGCCCGACCGCATATGACGCCAAGGGCGTGCCGGTATCCAGATCCCTCAGATCATGTTCAAAAACCCGGTCCTGTAGCTCTCGATCTGATGATCGTTGAAGAGCATGGCGGGTTCGAAGCGCCTTATTTCGCGCGCCTCGCTACCAGCTCTTCGGAGGCGAATTCTGCGAGTTTGCGCATGAACTACCGAAGATCTTGCCTGTGTTTGATACGGACTGTCGTGCCGTTGCCAGTGCGAGTCGCTGATTGTAATTACGCAAGGTCCTCGGGCCGGATGGGCAGGCGGCGAAGGCGTTTCCCTGTGGCCGCGAAGATTGCATTCGCCACAGCCGGAGCGAGCGGGGGAACAGAAGCTTCGCCCACGCCACCGGGATGATTATCGGTCTCCACAATGTGGACGTCGATCTGCGGCATCTCGTCAATGCGGAGCACCTCATATGTATTGAAGTTGCCCTGCTGCACTCGGCCTTTATCGATGGTGATCGCACCCTTCAGCGACGCCGAAAGCCCATAAACAATGCCGCTTTCGATCTGCTGCGTGATGATTGCCGGGTTTACGATGTGGCCACAATCGACCGCACAAACTACGCGGTGCACCTTAAGCTTTCCTTTATCCACCGATACCTCAGCCACCATCGCCGTGAAGCTGCCGATATTGTTGACCAGCGCAACACCCTGATGGCGTCCGGCCGGCGGTTTCCCCCAGTTCGACTTTTCCGCGACCTTGTCGAGCACGGCCCGAAGACGAGGCGAGTTGCCCAGCATCCGGCGCCTGAGCTCCACGGGATCCTTGCCGCCTGCAGCCGCGAGTTCGTCGATGAACGCCTCAGCAAAGAATGTGTTTTGGGTGTACCCAACGGCGCGCCAGAATGTGGTGGGAATGCCGGGGTCGGCCTTGCGCCAGTCCACCTGAATGTTCGGGATGGTGTATTCGAGGGTATGAATGCCTTCGACGGCGGTGGAATCGACCGCACCCGGACGTCCGCCAAAGAATGACGGGCAGGCGACTTTGGCGGTCAGCGCAACAGGCCACCCTTCCGCATCGACGCCGCCACTGAACTTCACATAGGAGGCAGGGCGATACAGATCATGCTGCATGTCGTCTTCACGCGACCATGTGAGCTTCACCGGAGTACCCGGCATGGTCTTCGCGATCTCCACGGCTTCCGAGATGTAATCCACACCGCCGCGCCGGCCGAAGCCGCCACCCATGAACAGCGTGTTCAGCTTTACCTGCTCCGGCTTCAGACCGGTGATTTGCGCAGCGGCATTGCGGCCACCCGCCTGCATCTGCGTGGGAGCCCAGATCTCGCAGCTATCAGCCCGCACAACGGCCGTGCAGTTCATGGGCTCCATGGGCGAGTGCGACTGGAACGGGGCTTCGTAAACAGCGTCCACCTTTTTAGCCGCACTTGCGAGAGCGTGTTCGGCGTCGCCGGTCTTCTTCGCGACCGCTCCCGGCTGCTGCTGCACGTAATCGGCGAACATTTTGCTGATGCCGGCGCTGTTGACGCTGGCGACCGGACCTTCGTCCCACTTGACTTCGAGTGCCTTGCGTCCCTGCATAGCTGCCCAGGTGTTTTCACCGATGACAGCTACCCCGTTCGGCACCTGCACAACACTCTTCACACCCGGGACAGCCTTCGCTTTGGTGGCGTCGAAACTTGCGACCTTGCCACCGAATACAGGGCAGCGGGCAAGCACCGCGAACACCATGCCGGGCACAACGGCATCCAGACCGAACTTCGCCTTGCCGTTGACCTTGTCGCGGGTGTCCAGACGCTTGACGGATTTGCCAATGTACTTAAACTGCTTCGGATCTTTCAGCGGGACGCCGGAGGGCACGGGCAGTACAGAAGCGGCTTCCGACAGGCTGCCATACCTGAAGCGCGCGCCACTGGCCGGATTCACGACAAAGCCGGTATCCGTGCGCAACTGAGCTTTATCAACGTTCCACTTCTGCGCGGCGGCATCGATCAGCATTGCCCGCGCAGATGCGCCCGCCTGGCGAAGAGGTGTCCAGCAGGTGCGAATACTCTGACTGCCAAACACTCCCTGCATGCCATAGAGCGCCGGATCCACAGGAGCGAATTCCGTGCGCACCTTCTTCCAGTCGCAATCCAGCTCTTCAGCCAACAACTGGGAAAGCGAGGTGACCGTGCCCTGCCCCATTTCGGCCTTGGTGATGATGAAGGTGACCGAATCGTCGGCCCCGATGTGGATATATGCGTTGGGTTTCGCTGGGACTGTGCCGCGACCCTGCGCCAGCACGCGGGAGCTTTCGGGCAAAGCCAGACCAACGAGCAGGCCAAGACCGGTGCGAAGGAAATCGCGCCGGTTTGCACTGGGGTTGACTACTGTGGTGCTCATGCTTTTGCCCCTTTAATCTCCGCCGCCCGATGGATCGCCCGGCGAATCTGCGAGTATGTTCCGCAACGGCAGATGTTGCCGCGCATCGCTTCGTCAATGTCGGCGTCAGTCGGTTTCGCCGTCTTCGCCAGAAGCGAGGCAGCCGCCATCAACTGGCCGGACTGGCAGTAGCCGCATTGCGGCACATCCTCCTCGATCCACGCCTGCTGCACGGGATGGGTGGTGTCGGCGGACAGGCCCTCAATAGAGGTAACGGTCTTGCCCGCGATACCCGAAACCGGTGTGATGCAGGAGCGTACGGCGCTTCCATTCACGTGAACGGTGCAGGCGCCGCACAGCGCCATGCCGCAGCCAAACTTTGTACCCGTCATGCCGAGGGTGTCGCGCAAGACCCAAAGAAGCGGGGTTTGCGGGTTCACGTCAACGGTTTGTTTGCCCCCGTTGAGGGTAAAAGTAATGGCCATTTAAAGCTCCTATTTGACTGTGAACGGAACGGATGCTACGTGAGACTCCCAGGCAAGTTGCAGTTTGCCCTTCTTACCGCCTTCATCAGACAAAGTATATTTCAGATTTTCGACGGTGGCCGGGGGCTTGCTCATGTTCATCTTGACGCGCCCCAGATCCTGACCAGGCTGGTAAGTGAGACCCCACTGGCCGGTCTGCTTATTGATGATAAGTTCCCAATGGTCAGGGTCCTTCGTGTTGATGTAAAGCGTGTAGTCGCCCTTGGGCACCGCGAGACCCGCTACATCGAGATCGGCATCGGTGTGAAAAGCAGTCGCAGAGTTCGCGCCTGCGCGCCAGATCGGATAATTCGGGTCGTGGGAAATCAGGTTTCCATCACCGAAGATCTTGCGCCCGCGAACCGCTGGCGCAGCGTACTTAATGGTAATGGTCTTGCCGCCGATGGTGGCGGTTTCGGTGGCCGCCGGGCTCTGGGCAGAGGCGACGCCTGTCGTTATACCTGAGGAAAAGAGCAGCGCGGCGGCTGTAAAGGTCAATAATGATTTCATAATGGTCGTCTTTGAAGTTATCACTACTTGGCGCTGAGCATGTTGGCAAACAGGCGGTAGGCTCCTGGAACGCCCGCCGGCAACTGGCGGAACCATGCGTAGGAACTGAAGACGTAGACCCCTTTGCCGTAATGCGTCCACAGTTCGCCGCCTTCCAGCGGTTTCTCACCAGGGTCGCCCGAGGAGAAGACTGTCTGGTACTTCTTGTCCCATTCGGTGGGGAACAGCAGACCGCGCTCCTGCACCCAGCCCTCGAAATCGCGGGGCGAGATGTGGTTGGGGAACTGCAGCAGCCGGCTATCCACACTGGTAAAGGCCACAGGAGCTTCTTCCACCGTCACGCGATACGCGTTACCGGCCGGGATAGTGATCGGATAAGGGCCGATGTTCTGCGCCCCCGCGCTCATATACTGCACCAGGTAAGTGCCGCCAGTCTTTACGTAGTCCATCAGGCGCGACTGGTTGGCGCGGAGGTCCGGGCGGACGTTGTAGGCGCGAACACCGGCCACGATAGCGTCGAAGCGCGACAGGTCACCTCTCACCAGGTCAGTGTCGCTGAGGAAAGTCACCTCGAGACCCAACTGGCGAAGTGCCTCTGGAACTTCATCGCCGGCGCCCATGATGTAGCCGACGCGCTTGCCACTGACGTGAATGTCGGCGCGCACGAGTTTGATTTCCGAAGGCGGAAAGAGAACTTCGACCGGGATGTGCGGGTAGGAAATGGTCCGCATTCCGACCGTGATCCGGGCATCACCAAGCTTCGCAACTGCCCGCAGTATTGCGGTGGATTCCCCAGCAGGTGGAGTGACTTTGAAGGTGAGTTCCCGTTCTTCGCCTGAGGTGGGAATCGTGAAGGGTTGCGACAGCGGTTCGGCCTTCCACCCGTTAGGAAGTTCCACGCTCACCACGCCCGAGGCATTCGCGATATTCGACTTCACAGTGAACTGGATATCGCGGGCTGCGGCGGAGGGGAACATCGCAACTCCGCTGCCAAGGTTGACCGACACAGGCGGGACAACCGTCAGCGGGCGGGCGCGTTCGACTTCTGCGCGGTCTGCGTTGTGGTTTTCAATCGGGCGCAGGATTTCGATTGCCAGACCACCGACCGTTAGCTGAATCCGCATCTGCTCAACAGGGTCGACCGGCAGCCCGGCGAGAGTCTGATCGTCCACCGTGTAACGTTCGCCGGTGGGTGGCTTCTGCATCCAGTACGGCTGGGAGTAAGGCTGCGCCGCAGGAACGGGAAGGTCAACTGTTCCCGTGATGCCGCCACCCTGGCGCGGCTCGATTTTTATCTCGGCAGCGCTTGTCCAGGGGCCTTCAGCGCGGATTGACTGCACTTTCACGTCAATGGGCAGGCGGGGGTAAACGGTAGTGACAACGGTGACCCTGGAACCCGGCGTGACTTCGGCCTGACGGGCCTGGGCTTCGGCCCAGAGCCCTGCGCATTTGGCCACCAGTTCGTCAAGCTCAACCAGCTTGATCTTCGCCAGCGGGTCTGTCATCGCGGCAATGAGCGGACGCGCCTGGCCGAGCACGGGAATCGTCTTATCGGGATGTTCGGGGTCGAATTCGCGAACAGCACGATCAAGCAGGGTTGCTACGGGAGTCCCGCCAGGCAGTCTATTCCACGAGTGGTCGATGCCCTGGAACAGATCAGCCGTTGATACCGGCGGCTCTGGAATTCGTGGCGCAGGGGGTGGTTGCGGGCCACCGCGACCCGAGCCACGTCCGCCTCCACCGCCACCTGGATTACCACCCAGACCCGCATTGCCGAAACCCTGGCTGCGATGCTGACTGCGGCTGATGGAAGCAAGCTGATCGTAGGTATAACCCAGAAACGGGCTATAGCCGCTGGTATTCACCTGTACGGAAGGTGCGATGGGGGGCGGTGGCGGAGGCGCGTTCGCTGCAGCGCCGCGGCCGAAGCCACCGAAGCCTGCGTGCACCAGTTTGGCCGCCTTCCATGGCTGCACGTATTTCAGTTGTTCGGGAAAACGCGCGGGATCGCCTGCGGCCTCAAAGGCCTCCTTGCCCAGAATGGCCGACGCCTGGTGCTGGCCGTGACCGTCGGCCGGGGTGCCGCTGAAGCCAAGAATAATGACATCGGGGCGGTAGCGGCGAATCACCCAAACAACGTCTGAAAGCACCTTATCGTGACCCCACTTTTCCATGGTCTCCGGCACGGTTTTCGTAAAGCCGAAATCAATGGCCCGGCTGAAGAACTGCTCTGCGCCATCGATGTGACGAGCCGCCAGAAGTTCCTGCGTACGGATGACGCCGAGCGTGGCGCCCTGCTCGGAACCGATTAAATTTTGCCCGCCTTCACCCCGTGTGATGGAAAGATACGCGGTCCGCATGTGGCGGCCACGGGCATAGTACGCAAGGATGTTCGTGCGCTCGTCGTCCGGGTGAGCCGCAATCATGAGCATGGTGCCGGTTTCGTTCAGCTTGCGGAGAGAGAGTTCTGCGTCACTGGCCGAGCCTGGGCCGAGCGCGCCCGGCGCGAGCG
>JAUZEU010000438.1 GCA_030838885.1 Bryobacterales bacterium
TGCCACTCAAGCCGTAGAGTTCTTCGCGGGCCACTTCGGGAACCACCGGGCGGCCACCCATCTTCAGGTTCAGCACGCCGGAGCTTTGCAGCATCGTGTCGCGAATTTCCTCGGGCACCAGGCGGCGACGGTTGAAGTGCGACAGATAGATGTTAGCGGCATCGTGCGCGGTGGCTTCTTTCGACACTTCAGAGCTTTGACGGTAGGCGCTCGAGGTCATGATCAGTTTGTGAAGCTTCTTCATCGACCAGCCGTTGTCAACGAATTCAGTTGCCAGCCAGTCCAGCAGTTCCGGATGGGAAGGCGTTCCGCCCCGGTGCCCAAAGTCGCTGGGGGTTGCCATCAGGCCCTGGCCGAAGTGATACTGCCAAACGCGATTGACCATCACCCTGGCCGTCAGCGGATTATCCTTGCTGCCGATCCAGTTGGCCAGAGCTTTGCGGTTGCCGGTCGATGTAGCTTCGATCGGTGGCTCGGGAACGGAGCCGCCACCCAGCGCGGTAAGAAATCCGGGAGGCACGGCTTCCGGGGAGCGTCCGCTGCGGCCAGGAAGCCACGATCGGGTGGGCGTCTCGCGACCGACATCGTGGATACCAGGCGAGAAAGGGCCTGGCTTGTAATTGCGGAACATCTGCACGAGTTGCTGTTCAAGAGCGTGGAGCTTCGGCTCATCCTCCGGCTTGACTGCAGGAGCGGCTGCTCCACGCTCGGGACCCGGGGCAGCGGCTGCCGCTGCTGTGGGGTCGGCCGCGGTTGCGGCAGTTGCAGCGGCAGCTCCGCCACGTCTCCCCGGTCCTGCCGGCAGAATTGCCGACAGCTGATCGCTGATCTCATACAGGCGTACCTGCCGGGACACCTCAGCCAGATCATAACCGCGAGCAGGGTCATATTGCAGAAAAACGCGGGTCTTCTCGGCTGGCTGGAAGATCGCCTGGAGCGCGTAGTAATCGCGCTGCGGAATCGGATCGAATTTGTGATCGTGGCAGCGGGCGCAGCCAACGCTCAGACCGAGAAAAACCGAACCCGTGGTATCCACCCAATCGATCAGCGTCTCCGTGCGGTTGATGTCTTCCACCTTGTAGAGCATGTCGCGGTTGGGGCCTACCGTATAGAAGCCGGTGCCGCTCATGGAGGGCGGATCGTCCGGATAGAGTTCATCGCCGCCGATCTGCTCTCTTACGAAACGATCGTACGGCTTGTCATTATTGAACGAGTCGATCACGTAATCTCGATATCGCCATGCGTAGAGAGCATAGGGATCCTGCTCGAAGCCCGCTGTGTCGCCGTAGCGCGCGAGGTCAAGCCAATGCCGACCCCACTTCTCGCCATAACGAGGCGAAGCGAGCAGTTCGTCGATGAGCTTTTCGTAGGCATCCGGTGCGGGATCGCTGACGAATTTGGCTGTTTGCTCCGCCGTTGGAGGCAGGCCGTGCAGGTCGAGATAAGCGCGGCGGATCAGGGTGCGGCGGTCGGCTTCCTTTGCGGGAGTGAGTTTTTCGCTAGCCAGCCTCCGCGCGATAAACGCATCGATGGGCGTTCGCACCCAGGTGTTGCTGCTCACGGGCACTGGTGGATGCACCGGCTTCTGAAATGACCACCATGTTTGGCTTTGATTTTGCGAAGACGCGCCAGAGATGGTTGTGGGCCATGCGGCTCCGCCTGCAATCCAGCGCTCCACGGTTGCGATTTCCGAATCTGCAAGCTTCGGACCGGGTGGCATCGAAAGGTCGCCCGTTCTCCGCATGGCCTGCACCAGGCGACTTCCCGAGGCATTCCCCGGCACGATTGCGGCACCGCGCGTACCACCCTTAAGCGCAGCCTCCCGCGAGTTCAGCATCAGGCCGGACTGCGCCAGACTGGCCCCATGGCACGCCACGCAGCGCTGCTCCAGAATGCCCACCGCCTGTGATGCGAGTTGCGCGTCCTGTGCGGGAATTACGGAAACCGCCGCCAGGAATATAAATATAAGCCGCGTCATATAGCTTCCCCGATCATAAGCGGTTTCCCGACTCAAAACTGTAGCCGGAGCGTAAACTGCATGCGCCGGGGCACGTTCATCTGAGTGGTCACCTGCCCGAACGACTGGCTCGTGGGGGTGACATTCGGCGTGCCGAAGGTTACCTGATTGAGCACGTTCAGCGCTTCCGCGCGGAGCTCAAGCCGCAGATTTTCACGGATAGTTGTGGACTTCTGCATCGAGACATCCCAGTAATTGTAAGAGTCGGCACGGACGCCGCTGAAGCGTGGAGACAAGGTGATCAGATTATTCGCGAGTTGTTGCGATGAAACACGGTTGAAGCAACTGGTGTTGAACCACTGGTAAACCTTGTCGTTGTTGCGGCCGGAGATCGGTATCTGAGACAGAGGGCAGGTCACGATGGCGTTGCCGAAGCCGATAGCAGGCCCGCTCTGATACGTGTAAATAGGTGCTATTTGCCATCCGCTCACCGCCATGTTGATGAGGGATGGGACATGGGAGAGGAATCTGTGTCCTCGCCCCAACGGAAACTCATAAATTCCGCTCAGCGAAACGTGGTGCGGATAGTCCTGGTTGGAGATGACGCGTGAAGGCGTGGCATCCCCGGGATTCAGGAAAGTAGTCGCTTCGATGAACTTCGAAAAGGTATAGTTGGCCTGCACCGTGTAACCTTGCGAGAAGCGTTTCTCGAACCTGACATTCCCGGCGTTATACCAGGCTTTGCCGTCGTACACGAAGGACGTCACTCCAGTGAATTGTGGATAGGGCGAAAGCAAGGAAGTGCGGGAAATCACTGCGCCTGCCCGGCCGGTTCCCGCAAACAACGGAATATTGAATGGATTTGGCAAATTTGTCGTCAGGTAATTGATGGTCGCCTGGTCGCGGGTGGGGCTGGTACTCAGATAGTTATTCGGTAGCGCTCCAAGATTGCGGGCAATCTCCAAATCGCTGTTGCGCGAGCCGCTGTAGCCAAATGCAAGAACGAAGTGACCGGGAAGTTCCCGTTCCACGTCCACCTGAAACTTCTGCAGGCGTGCCGCTTTCGGATTGTAGTTATTAAAGTTGATCGTGTTGCCCACATTGGTCAATGTCCCTAAGGCGGATCCCAGTGGCTGAAGGTAACCGTTCGGGAACGGATTTGCCAGGGTGGCTGCGAAGGTCTGACCGCCATCCAGTGTAGGAACGACGGTGGTGGACTGGATAAATCCTGTCTGGACCGCGTCTTCGAGCCGCGTTCCCAGTGAGCCATAGTACATTCCATAACCTCCACGGACCACAGTCCTGGGATTCAGGCTGTAGGCAAAGCCCAGGCGAGGCATCAGATTGTTGGTGTCCCGGGCGTAAAGAGCCCTCGGCTGCCCCCCCACTCCGGCGAACGTCAAACCGCCATTTACCAGAAACTGGGATGGCGAAATTTCGGGGGTGGGATTCAGCGCGTAGTTCGCCTGAACCTGCGACGCGAACGGTTGTGACGCGGCGGGGTTGAAGCCCAGCACCGCGCGGTTGTAACGCTCCGTCATAGGGCTTTCCAGTTCGTACCGAAGTCCCAGCGTAAGCGTCAGTTTGCGGGTGACCTTCCAGTTGTCCTGAAAGAACACGCCCAACACTGAAGAGTTGTCTGCGAAATCGCTTGCAGCAGGGAGCGTAAGCGTGCCGGACGCAGGCAAACCGTACAGCAACGCCGCGAGCGCCTGGCCGCGCGGGGACACCGCTGAGTTGTCGTTCGGCCCCACCGTATAGGCTTCCGTGAAACCTAATGCCAGGCCCGTGGCCGAACTGCCGGAGTTTTGATTGTCAGGGTATAGCCGGAATTCTCCACCGAATTTGAAGTCGTGCTGGCCCGATATCTTGTCGAGAGACGCAGTGAGGGAACGAGTTTCCGTTTGCTTGAAGAGAGGCGTGCGGGAGCCGAGCGACGTGTAGCCGGTGACGGTTACGGCGGGGAACTGATGATATCCGGGAGCAATCTGGTTGTCGATCGCCGCCGGAAGGCCGAGGGTCGCGAGCTTGAAGTTTTGGCCCGCGGTTTCCGGCGTTTGCGCCCGGACGTAGCGGCTGTCGCTTACGCGCACATCCATCACGAGGCTGGGAGAAAAGACGTGAACCCAATCGGCCAGAAAGCCTGCGGACTCTGTATAAAAGAAAGCGCCCAGAGCCGGATTATCGAAGCCGAAATAATCCGTATCGTTGCTGTTGTGGTACGCAAAGTTGGCGCGAAATGAGAGGCGGTCGTTCTGGGTAATGGTCTGATCGAACTTATAAAGGTGGGTCCAGTAGGGAATCCGGCTTGGCCATTGCGACCGATTCAGGTTATTTCCGCCATCCGGCGTGATGGTGCTGCCTGTCGGGTCGGGAAGCGGGTAGTAATTCAGAATGTTTTTGGCGATGGGGCTGATCCTGCTGGGCGGGATGATGTTGCCCGCGAGCGGTTGATTCGTGTATCGACCGTTCGCGGCAGGAACCCGGCTGAACGGATCGTAGATTTGGTAATTCGGTCCCAGCTTCAGAAGCGCAGAAAAATCTCCGTTGCGTTCCGCTGCGGTCGGAACCGTCGCGATGGTTCCAATGATGGTCGTGGAATGAATATGCTCGTACGCAAACATGAAGAAGGTGCGGTTCTTGCCGTTGTAAACTTTCGGGACGATCACGGGACCGCTGAATGTGCCTCCCAGCCGGTCGTAGTGGAAGTTTCCGATCGGCTGCCCGGCAACATTCGCAAAGAATAAGTTGGCGTTGAAGTTGGGAAGTTGCTTGCCCCAGTAGGCCGTGCCATGAAATTTGTTGGTTCCGGATTTGAGGCTGACATTGACTACTGCGCCCTGAGTCTGCCCGGTGGTGGCATCGAAACTGGCGGTTTGCACCTTGAACTCCGCCACCGCATCACCAGGAGGAGTCCATGCTTCGGCAATGGAACCCCGTGCCACGTCGTGGAGCGTGTTCGATGCGCCATCCAGAGTGAATTCGTTCGTGTTTGATTTTTGCCCCGCCATCGCGTAGCCGGTATTCAGACTTTGCCATGGCTGATCTTTGGACGGGCTGTCCGTAAATGCAACCCCGCCGCTCAGTTTGATCAGATTGTCCGGGTCGCCGTGGTTCATGGGCAGGTCGCGCGCTTCCCGAAACCCGACCACGCGCCCAACCGATCCACCGGTGGTGTCGAGCAGAGGCGCCTCCGCCGTGACAGTTACGGTGTCCGAAGTCATGCCGATTTCGAGCGGGATATTTACTTCGAGCCGGTCATTGACGTTCACCTCCAGCCCGTTCCTGACGAATTTCTTGAACCCGGACTTGTCGGCTGTAACCCGATAGATGCCCGGCGTGAGGAATGGGAAAAAGTAGTTCCCTTCTGCGTTAGAAGCACTTTTCGCGGTCACGCTTGTCTCAACGTTGACGATCTCGAGACTGGCTCCGGGGACGATTGACCCGGTAACGTCCGTGATCCGGCCCAATACTGTGCCACGAGATTCCTGTGACCACCCTAGCGGGGCGATACCTATCAACAGCAGCCATGCACTGCAAAGCGCTGCGCCGCGATTTGTCATTTATTACCTCTCCTGAACGGGATGACCGGAGTCTATGCGCCTGAAGGGGGTTACCGCAAGGGTTGTTGTTGATCGTAAACCGTTTGAAAACATCCTGCTAAGCGTAAGAAACCAATGGGTCGCCGTTCCTGCCCCGGTTCAAACAACCAAGGCCGCTTAGAGGAAAACGTTCTGCAGTGGTTCGGGCGCCTCTACTTACCGGGCGCGAGTGTCTGAACGGCCACCTTGCTGAAAACGGCTGTTTCCAATACATCGGGGTTGTGTGAAGAAACGGCCAGGCCGACATAGACGGGATCGTGAAGGACGATTGTGGTCAGGGTCCCTGAGGTGGATGGTTCGTCTGGCTTACCTGCCGACACAGTAAAGCTGTCCCCGTGGCGGTCGATGCGGAGCCGAACCGGGGCGCTCAGGTCCGACTTGGCGACAACCTTCACGTCCTGCGACATCTCTCCGGCAGCGGGCCGAAACTGCAAAGATGTGAGCCCATCCCCGTGAACAACTGCATCGGCATAAGCGGAATCGGGATCCAGGCTCTGGCGAATCATCAGCGCAGCTTTGCGATGCGCCATGGCGCCGGTGCCGACAAATTGTGCGTCCGCAGTAATGGACACGTCGCCTGAAACCTTTTTCCAGACGTAATGAAATCCGTCCGACTTGCCCCAGATATCACCTCCCCCGCCTGTCACGCGATACTCACCAGTGGCGGCGTTGAACTCCACGTTGCCCGGCTTTTGCGCCTCGGACACTCCGGAATCGGAATCGAAGGTGCCCAGACTGGCAGCACTACAGAGCGCCGAGAATCCACATATCGCGACGGTTCGAACGAGCTTTGGAATTTTCATCCTGCAGGCGCCTTTTCTGTCACCCTGCGTGCAAGTCTATCGCCCGCATACCCGATGGACAAGTATTGCCAATGATCATAAACTGTTTCCGAACATGATCCATCTGCTTTATAACGGATCGTTTGAGAGAGTTTATGCCAAAGAGTCTCGTGTCTGAAGTGGGGGAGCCGGAAAAACGCGAAGCTCTGCAGAGGGTGCTGAGCAGCAGTGCGTTTCACCGCACGGACCAGCTGAAGTGCCTTCTGCGATATGTTTGCGAACGGGAAATCGCGGGCACAGGTGAAGGTCTGGACGAGTGCACTGTTGCGGTAGAGGCTCTTGGGAAATCCCGCGACTATTCTCCTTTCGAGGACGGAGCCGTGCGCAACAGGATCCATAACCTGCGACGCCGGCTGGACCATTATTACGATGAAGAAAATCCGCAGGATCCTATCCACATCGTTCTGCCGAAAGGAAGCTACTGTCCGATATTCGAGCAAAGGCCGGTTGCCAATGGTATTCCGCCGCCAGTCGGACCACCCCCCGTTCCCGCGATTCGATTCTGGTCAAGACCGGTCCCCCTGCATACAGTAGTTGTCATTTGCGTAGTCGCCCTTTTGGCACTAGGGTTGGTAGCCCAACGTCCGAACGACCGGCTTAATCCGGATCCGGTGATTGCCGAGGCATGGGGGCCGTTACTCGGAAGGAATGCCAACCCGCTGCTTTGCATCTCTACAGCAGCGCAGTTGACCGTGATCCAACGCCCCATGGAATTAGCGGGTATACCCGCCGTGACCTCGCCCGATTTGAAGGCGTGGTACCAAAGTCTGCCCGGTCTGCCGCCAGCGAAGGAAGTTTATCTCGGGCCCTCCCTGACGTCGCCCTTTTGGGGAGATGTCGCAGGTGCCCTCGCCGCGAGCCAGGTACTGAGTGGAGCCGGCCTCGGACTGGAGTTGCTGCCCGAATCTGCGATTCAGATGCCAGCGCTGAACAAGCGTAACCTGTTGCTGTTCGGGCGGCCAGGTTTCAGTAAGACAGTAGATCTATACCTGCGCGACAAACCCTTTCAGGTGCGGATTCCCGATGACCAGCACTTTACCTCGATTGTGAACGTTGACCCGCGGCCGGGAGAACCGCGCGAATACGATGCCCATCAGGCTTCACGAGCAGACAATCGGGAAACGGCATTTGGCCTGATCACCGTCATGCCAAGCTGGGGAGATCCACATCTCAGAACGGTGATCCTGTCTGGAACACTATCGCCCGGCACGGAAGCAGCCAGCGAATTCTTTTCGTCGGCGAAGCATCTTGAAGCACTGCTCCGTCTGTTTCGGAAAGAAGGCTATTCGGGCTTCCCACCGGCTTATCAGGTGGTGGTTCGCTGCAGTGTATTCAATACATCCGCGATGGACGTCAGTTACGTGACGCACCGGGTGATGACCGCTTACCGAAAGTAAGGGGCGTGCGACATCGGCGACGGTAGACCATCCGCCGTATCGTGTTCCATGAACTCCGTGCGTGTACCGTCCGGATCGAAGAAATTCCCCTGCCACTTGTGATTGATCCCGACATGGGCTTCATGTTTGCCGTTGTAATCTTTGAACGCTGCCCGGGCACGAATCGCCGCCAGAGTCTTCACCATGTCAGGAGTCTCAAGAGCGATGTGCCCTCCTGCGCCCGGTGCGCCTCGTCCTGTTCGCGAGATGCTCCATTCGATGTAGTCATCACTTTCGGGAAGCTTCAGATTTGAGAGAGAAGCCAGGAGCGGGGCGGTGGGGGCTGGCTGGCTGGAACTTGCGGCTGCGCCGGGAGCCTTCATGGTCGGGTCCGAACGCCAGAACTCGCGCACCGATAAACCCTCCAGATAAAACCGTGCTGATTCCGGCTTCGAAATGGAGAAGCCCGCGTGAATAATGCGGTTCGAAAGGCGGTCATCCGAGAGGAACTTGCCGAAACTCTGAACGCTGAGACTCGCGGGCGTGTACTGCATGATTTCGATCTGGCCGCCATCCGGGTCGGCTACCTGAAAAGTCAAATCTCCCATCGCATTTTTAGTTGTGGCGCCAGGGACGGAAAATCCCTGTGACTTGAGAAATGAACGCATCGCCTCGGCGTCGTCCGTCTCGACCGCATAGCGGACGAAACGAGGCTCGGATGTGGAGGCCTCCGGCATCACGACAATGTACTGCCTGTTATTTACCTTAAACAAAACGCTGGATACCTGATCAGCAGGCAACCCGCCCTTCAACACGGCAGTCTGGTCTTTCAGCACTGTGATGGCTTCCTGAAAGCCGAGCAAATCGCGATAGAAGTGGCGTGAAGCATCCATATCGTGCGCGCGAACCACGATTCTCGATATGCCAATCAGCCTGGGCCGCTTGACTTCCTGTGCGGGGGAGGTAATCGAGAGCAGGATTCCCGCGACCGCTGCCGACGTAATGAGTTTTCGCATTTCGGTAAACATCATATATCGATATACTGGCCGCCAGCCAGGAGGCTTTTTGTGCGTGCGATGAAAATGACCGTGATTTGCGCTTTACTTATTACCTGCCTGATGCGAGGCCAAACCTCGCCCATGCGGACGCGATACCTTCCAAGCCTGACAAACCCGGAAGTGGAACAGTATCTGAAACGAAACGATGTCATTTTCATTCCGGTAGGGACCGTGGAATCGTTTGGGACCATGCCCTCCGACATGGAATACCGGATGGCGGAAGCTTATGCAGTCAAGATGGCCGAGGAAGCGGATGGGCTCATTTTGCCCCATGTCATCTATTTCTATCCCGGAGTTACTGTAACCGGAGTGGCCTCCGTTTATATCCCCCAGGACATCGGACTTGCCTACCTCAAAGCTCTGGCCAAATCGCTTCTCAGACAGGGCTTTCGCCGTCAGGTGTACTTATCCGCACATGGGCCTTCCGATCAGTACGTTAGCGGTATGGTCCGGCAGTTTTTTGAAGAAACAAAAGACCCGATCCTGTACATTCATCTGCCGCTTCTCAGTAAGCCGGACTCAGGAGGCGCCAATACCTTCCGGTCCATCGGCTACGGAGCTTATTACCTGCTGGGACGAATGAACGACATTCCCCTGGATCTCGACCCGCCGAAGCAAGAACTGCCACCCCTCCCCAGACCGCCCGCATCGCTCAGTATTCTCGCGCCACTTGCGCCCGAAAGCAGTGCAGTTGGCAGCTACGACCCCGATCCGCAACATAACGGCGGCAAACCGCTGGAACCGGTTCACATGTCGGCGGCCGAACGCGAACGTTTGGGCAAGGCCGGGGCGGCACTGATCGAGCGCA
>JAUZEU010000486.1 GCA_030838885.1 Bryobacterales bacterium
GCGATGGGGTGTTGCAGCCCTTCGGAGTAAGTCCAGACTTCTTTGTGATCCGCGTCCAGTTCCACAACTTTCTTCTGGGGATTTATGGTGAACAGCACGTGGCCGTTCGGCAATGCCTGCACATCATGCCCGTGATCATTGGGAGCTTTCCACAATACGCGGGCGGAAGGCCATTCGATCTCGGCAATCTCACCGTTCGGCCCATGGTCGGAGATCAGCACGGTATGCTGCACCGGTTGCGGCTTCAGGTACTTGTCAAACCAGGCAAATGCGCGCGCATCGGCGCGATCGGAATCCGCACCCTTAAAACCGTGCCCCGCACCCGTGATGGTCTCGAGTTCCGCCGGAACACCCGCTGCGATCAGCCGCTCCACCAGCCATAGCGATTGTTCGTAGGCTACATACGGATCCAGCGTGCCGTGGATAGACAAAGTCGGCGCCGCATTGGGCGTTACCCAATTCAGCGGGCTCGAGCGGATGTGCGCCGCACGTTCATGATCGAGATCCCCGCCGAGGAACTTCGGCAGCACCTCGGCTGCGTCCACTGACTTGGAATAGGACTGCGTGAAATCGGTGGGACCGTACTCATCCACCACGCACTGTACCCGGCTCGATTGCTCGCGATTGGGCCCTGACCCCTCGAACTCTTCTACCCCTGCCGTTAGGCCAAGCATCAGCACCAGATGTCCTCCGGCACTGCCGCCAAGAGCGCCAATATGTTCCGGATCGATTCCGTATTTCGCGGCATTGGCGCGCAGGAAACGGACCGCCGCCTTCACATCCTGAACCGGGGCAGGGAACTGATTGCCCGGTGACAGCCTGTAGTTTGCAGTCGCCGCAACATAGCCACGCTCCGCCAGCTTGACTGCCAGGGGGATATAGCCTTCCTTATTACCCGCCCGGAAACCGCCGCCATGTACCAGCAGCACTGTCGGGCGGGGAGTTGTGGAGGCACCCTTCGGACGAACAATGTCCATCGTCTGCTTGCCGCCGACGGCCGAGTATTCCACGTCTCGATCGGCAATGACGGAATCGGGAATCGGAGGGGTCGCCGGAGCCTGCCCGAAGGCAGAAACGGCGAGAGTAAACAGTAAAATCAACGAGGGACGCATCGAAGGCGACTATATCAAAAGGAAGTCAGCACCGCCTTGCCCAGCACCTTTCGCTCGGCCAGCGCGCGCATCGCGGCAGGCAGTTCGGCAAGGGGCCATCTGTCAGAAACCTCCGGTGAAAGCTTGCCCAGTACCCACAGGTGTTCAAGCGCGCTCTGTGTCGCCGAAGTATAACCGGGATTCATCTTCACATGCCCGCCCCAGAATGCGCCCACTACAGACATGTTCTTCAGTAAGATCCGATTCGCAGCGATGGATGGAATCCTGCCGCCAGCAAAACCGATCACCAGCAAACGTCCGTAAGGCGCGATGCATTTACTCGAAAGATCAAAGACATCGCCGCCCACCGGGTCATAGACAACATCCGCGCCCCGGCCTCCGGTCAGGCCCTTCACCTCGTCCACCCAGGCGGGCTCGCGATAATCGAGCACATGATGAGCGCCTTGCCGCCGCGCGAAGTCGAGCTTATCCTCAGAGCCCGCTGTAGCGATCACGCGGGCGCCAAAAGCCCGGCCCAGCTGAATAGCCGACATGCCCACACCGCTCGCGCCGGCATGCACCAGCAGCCACTCGCCTTCGCGCAGCTGTGCCCGGTCCTGCAGCGCGAAGTACGACGTGTGATACACGATTGGAAACGCAGCGGCCTGCGACCAATCCATCCCTTGCGGGATGCGGAAGATTTTTGAGGCGTTGACCACCGTCTCTTCCGCAAACCCGTCGCCTTCCGGAATGCCCAGCACGGCATCGCCCAGCTGCCAGCCGGTAACACCTTCGCCCACCTGATCAATCACGCCGGCAATCTCCGCCCCCGGCGTAAATGGAAACGGCGGTTTCACCTGATACTTCCCCTGAATCTGGAGAACATCGAAGAAGTTCAGCGCCGCCGCCCGGTTGCGGACACGCACCTCGCCCGGTCCCGGCTGCGGAGTCGCGACCTCGACCCACTCCATCTCATCCGGCTCGCACCACTGTCTCACCTGCCACGCTCGCATTCCCATCAGTATCTCGAAAGATTGGTGGCGGACTCATGGACCCATCCTCCAGGGTTGCATTCGGCGCGAGATGCGCACCTGCTGTCGCGGAGACGAGATCGCATGTCTGCCAAACGCCGGCTTCAAACCAGAAGAGGGAAATCATCGCTCAGCCATTTGGCTGGCGCCGAGCGCTCCGCCAAACTTGTGCCGCTTGCGTTTGCTTTCTTAGTGACATATTATTACCGCCGGAGTTCTGTAGGTGCTCTTAGCAGGATTGAAAGGAGAACGTGCGCCCATGGAAAAATGTCGGTACTGTGGAGAAGAAACACTACTTACCGTTCGGGGCATCCCTGTATGTCTAAAACGCGAATGCGATCTGGCCGCGGCGGAAATCCGGGGCGGGATTAATGATATGGTTCTGGCCGAATCAGAGCATTCGGATCCTGAGCCGGGAGTCGCCAGGCAAGAGCGACCGACTCCGTCTGAACAGGTCATGCGGAGGTAGTACCCTTCATGCGAATAGTCTTGAATTCGGCAATCTCTGGCCTTCTCCTGCTGGTGGGTTGTTCCAGCGATCCCACCCCAACAGCAACGATAACGGCCGAACCTGCGAAAAAAACCTCCATTATTCCTACCGGTGCTATACCCGCACTGGTCGCTTACAACGCGATGTATAAGGTGGAGCGTGCATGGGCGCCTGACGTTGAGACGGCCAGCCTGATCGGAAGTGACGGGGGCAGCGTTAAAGGCTCTGAAGGCAAGTATCCGGTGTGGACTGCGGTTTTCGTGTCGCCAGCGAAACAGTTGGCCCAGACCTGTATCTATTCCACGGTTGAAGAGGGGAGAACGCTCAGAGGTTTCAACAGCGCTGGCACGTTGCGTTGGGCGGGTGCCACTCAGGATGCAGCCCCCTTTTCAAGCTCCGATATCTCAGTTGATTCTGACGTTGCCTGGAGCACTGCGGCGGAAAAAGCCAAAGACTGGCTGAACAGGAATCGTGGCAAGGAAATCACCACCTTTGCGCTCGGCCACTCCGCGCGCTTTCCCGCCCCTGTGTGGTACATCATGTGGGGAACCAAAGCCAGTGGTTACGCGGCTTACGTCAACGCCTCTACCGGTAAGATCTTCGGCAAGTGAATCGCTCAGATCGACCGGCAGCACCACCGAATAGCTACCGATCCGGGCACAGCGCAGATGGGCACTTCTCATTCGATCGGTCCGGGTCGGGAATTGCTGAAAGAGTCCGCATGCGTTTTCCCGATCTGCGAGCGCAGCTGTATTAATGCCACTGATCTGTCTGAGTGCGAACTGTCTCAGCGTGATCTGTCTCAGTGCGCAAACCAGGGTGGCCGACGAGATCGCGGGAACCTGGCGGGGTGAATCAACCTGTGTTGCGAAGCCCACCGCGTGCCAGGATGAGACGGTGGTTTACCGTTTTGCGAGCCTTCCGGGGAAACCGGGCTATTTCTCGGCCAATGCGGACAAGATTGTGGACGGCAAGGCCGTGAACATGGAGCGCTGGAATTTCGACATAACGAGAATGAGCACCAACTGACATGCCGGTACGCGGAGGGAACCTGGCAACTCACGGTTGATGGCGACAGCATTGAGGGAACACTGATACGGCCCGCAATACAGTGTTCCGGCGAGTAACGTTGCGAAGGAAACGATAGTGCTTAGCTGGGCCGCTCTGGGCCGCTGGGTTCTGCACCATGGCCCCATCTTGCAGGACCACAGTCGGCTGGCGCCACTGCCTGGGTATTCGATCACACTGGAAACCGCAATGCTCCGGTGGACTCCGCATGACATTTCGCCCGCTCCCGGTGGATCCAAAGAAATCAGCCATTCTCGCCGGACTCCGCTATGTGCGCTGCGATTCTGCCGGCTTCACTCGCAGAGCAGCCGGAAAAGGGTTCTCCTACATCGACCTCGATGGCCGCCCAATACGCGACAAAGAAACGCTGCGGCGCATACGGTCTTTGGTCATTCCTCCCGCCTGGAAAAACGTTTGGATTTGCTCGCTGGAGCACGGGCACCTGCAGGCTACTGGCGTTGATGCGAGGGGGCGTCGGCAATATCGTTATCACCCTAACTACCGGCAAATCCGCAACCAGACTAAATTCCACCGGATGCTCGCATTCGCCAAAGCTCTGCCCGCCATCCGCGAATCCGTAGAGCAGGATCTGAAACTACCAGGTCTTCCCCGCGAGAAGGTGATCGCAACAGTTGTGCGGCTGCTGGAAACGACTTTCATTCGTATTGGAAACGAGGAGTATGCGAAACAGAACGCCTCGTTCGGCCTCACCACCCTTCACAATCGCCACGTGAAGATCGAGGGCAGCACGATTCGCTTTAGCTTTCGCGGCAAGAGCGCCCAGGATCACGACATCACGGTTCAGGACAAGCGCCTGGCGCGGATCGTAAGAGACTGCCGCGACCTGCCCGGTTACGACCTGTTTCAATACGTCGATCACCTGGGGCAGACGCGTTCGATTGACTCATCCGATGTGAACGAGTATCTCCGTGAAGCGTGCGGGGAGGACTTTACGGCGAAAGACTTTCGGACCTGGGCAGGAACCGTTCAAACCGCACTGGCCTTGGCCGAAATAGGCCCGTTTAGCAGTGAAACCGAGGCAAAGCGGATCATAGCGGCGGCGATCAAAAACACCGCATCGCGGCTTGGCAACCGTCCCGCAACCTGCCGGAACTACTACGTCCATCCCGCCGTTACGGACGGCTATCTGGACGGCACCTTACTCAAAGTTGTAAGGCCACCGGACGAGACCGATGAGGCGGCCGCCTCGACCGATCTCCATCCGGAGGAGCGTGCGGTTGTAAAGCTGCTTCAGGGCTGGCGGCGATAGTAGTCGTCGTGATAATGGTTGCCGTTGCGATCCACTCCCCGATCGTTGGAATAATCGCCCGTGGCCGCCTGGAATGGACGGTCAAGCCGGAACGTCAACACGGTTTCGGCGGGAATTCGCACCTGATGTCCGCGGGTCAGCACCTGTGTTCCCGCGCCGGCCGCGCCGCCTGCCAGCGCTCCGATTGCTGCGCCTTTACCGCCGCCGGCGATGGCGCCAAGCACGGTTCCAAACAACGCGCCGCCCCCAACGAACTCACCCGTTCTTTTGTTCTTGCCGATCCCGTTCGAACGCGCCTGGTTGTAATCCTCAGTTGAAACCATGTATCGGTGGCCATTGATGGTGACTGATTCCATATCCACGGTCAACTCGTTGTCACCCACCGTGTTAACAATTAACTCGGCCTGAGAGCCGCGCGGAATGAGCACATCCCCCTGAGGATTTCTCACGTCGGAGTTGATAGTTCCTGTGTAGACGCGACGGTCGGCCTGGTCGCGGACATCAATCGTCTGATTGGCCCGGACGTCGACGGCGGTGCCGGCGGGGATACTCTCAGGGTAATCGCGGCGAGAGTCGCTGTTCCGGTCGTAACGCCTCGAGTCGTTGTTCCCCTGATAGACCCCTTGACCATTGTTCTGGCCGGAACCATTGTTCTGCCCGTAACAGAGCGCTGTGGCAAAAATCGTGGCGATCAGTACTCGGTTCATATAGATCTCCTTCTCTGTTACAGGGAGCAATTGTGTAGCCGTACGGTGCTGAGCCCAGAAAAAGCGCATTGGCGAGGCGAAGAAAAGGCGAATCTGATATCCTGTCTGCCGTATGGCCCATCGCCCCTCTCCCGAAGAATTCGATCGGCCACTGACAGAAAAAGAACTGAAAGACCGCCAGCGCCGGCTCTCGATGCTGTCCCCTCACCGCCTGGTTGATGCATACAGGCAGGCGCACGACGCCTGCCATATGCAGGGTGATCATCTTCCCAAAGCGAGCGCCGTTCAGGAACTCGTAACCACTTGGAAACTGCTCTGGAAATTGCGAAGAAGAAGATCGGCCGACCGTGGCTAAGAACACGATCGTGATTATGGGGCCGCTGGATTCGTATCCGTAATGACTGAACCATCGCGAGTTCGGTTCGGGTGAATACTCTTCGGCCGTGCCCGGAAGTTCTGAAACCCGGATACTGAAACCATGCATTGCCCCAAGTGCGGATCCGGATCTTTATCCGACAGCCACCGAACATTCCGTGAATGGTTGGCGTGCCTCTTCACACTCGAAAAGAAGCTTTATTGCTGGGAATGCCATGAGCGTTTCCTGGCCTGAAGCAATGCATTAATATCAGACTGCTAATTTAAAGATATGTATTCTTCCGGATGGGAACAGAATCCGCTTCAAGGTTTTTCCCGGAGTAGTAACGCTGCGGTAAATGCTGATACGATCTCGTGTGATTCCTGCCCTGAACAAATGCATTTAATCGACAATATTTGTCGGCGTTCCGCCGAGCTTGATGTCATCTTAGCCAGCGTTCAAACAGCCGTTGCCGTAGACAAGTTAGGTAAATTAACATCACTTCGCGAGCAGTTTGACAAAGTTCGCGACCAGATCGTCGCCGAGGCTAAGTGCCTCGCACAACACCGCCTCGAACATTGCTGCTAGAACGAGCTGCCCTTCAGGAAGGCATTCATACAGGTGTGGCAGATGCCATGGCTGAACCGAATACCGTTATTTGCTGAAAAGTATTCCTCGAACGTTGTCCAGGAGTCGGGTCCGTTTTCAATGAGTTTGCACCATGCGCATACCGTGACGAAATCGACATGCCGCTTGTGAAGCCTCGCATACCGCATCGCCAGTTTGCGCTGGGGAGTAGTGTTCACGTGAAACAGGACAGCCCATCTTGTCTCACTGGAAGGGCTGAACGGAGCGACAATGAGACGGAACCAGCGTCGTTCGGTCGGTGAGTGGGACGGATACGAATAGCCCGCACTGGCGGCTTCCCCGCGAAGCACGCTCAGGATTCCCTTCGCAATAGATCCCGCACGCGGAACTCCTCGCGCCCTGGCACGCTCACATTCCTCCAGATAATTACTTCCCTCACAGGACTTCGGGTCCGCCAGACCGTTGCGGAGCCCAAATTCCTTCCACGCGCGGTTCACAACCAGAATCGTTCCTGCCTCATCAATCAGGGCCACCTGAGCCGGGTATGCATCCAGGAGTTTTGAAACAACCTGCTTACCGAATGTCATCCCCTCCGAAGCCTCCGGATTCCGAAGCGATTGCGTGGCGCCCTTCATGAGTGCTCCGCTTGGAAGCCGTCACTATGGTCTGCTTCTAAGTTGCTGAGCGCAATCCTGGCTAGGTGCTCACTTGTCACATTCACCACTACTAAGTAGAACGATGCGGCGAGAGCAATGAAAAGTCTCGGTACGTACAGAGACCCGCCCTAAGACTGCGGATATCGGCCCGAGGCTTTGCGTGGCCTGAGGAATCCTGCACATATCTCATAGTCGCTCAAGGGTCACTTGATCCGGTCGTCCTCCGAAATACTTCTGCAAGGCATCCCAAAAGAGTTGGTTGTCCGTAGTCGCGTTAGCGAAAAGCGTCATGGAAGACTGAAATTTCAGATCGTCGGGATGCCCGAATATCTCGCCGATCGAACGCCCCTCGATACCGTTGACGATGCGGCAGCACTCTCTCACGCGGGGGCCAAGAATCGGATGGAGCAGGTATGCGTCAGCTTCCTCCCGCGAAGATATGGCGTACTTGCGTGCCATAACGCTGTAGCCCAGACCCTGGATCTGCGGGAAGATAAACCACATCCAGTGCCCCTGCTTCAGGCCGGCTCGCAGTTCCGCGCAGACTTGCGCGTACACTGGATCCTGCGCCTCGACAAAGCGCGTCAGGTCATAGGGATCTCGTGGTGGCTTCAGTATGGTGGACGACATGGTCGATAGGATACGACCATGGCTCGAGGCGGCCCGGGTCGAAGTCTTAGCGTCCACGCCACGAGTCGGGTCGAGCCCTGACCTGTCCGAACCGCTAGGCGAGCCCCGGAACGGACCACTCCTTCCTATACCTCCGCCGAAGGAACCGGTTCGCCTCCGTGGAATTGGAAAACTTAGCCTTCGCCCCATTCCATTCCAGCGTCGTATTCGGAAACCGCGTGGCCAGGGGGCCCAGCAATACCGATTCCGTCAAAGGACCTGAGAAATCAAACGGAGTCGATGTTTTCCCGCTCCCCAGCACCGCATCGGCAAACTCGAAGTAGTGATCCGTCCGCACCTCCTCCGGCATCACGTATCCTGTGAAATCCTGTGCCGGCATCAGCAGAGGCATCGCGATATGTGGCAGCAGCATCTGCCCTTTCGTCCCGATGAAAATCGAACCCTGCCCGGGAAACTTCAAGGAACCCGCTAGTGCCCGTATCTCCGCCGGGGGTAATCGGTCACCGTCGTACCAGGTGACAGGCACTGTCTTTTCGGCCGTGTACGGTGTGCCCGGGAATACGTAGCGAATCAGAGTATCGAGCGCCCAGCTCTCCCCGTTGGGTGCCTCGCCCTCGCTCCGCACCGAGACGGGAGACCCCAGCTGAAGCGAGCCAAAGACCGGGTCGAGGATATGGCAACCCATGTCGCCAAAGGTCGCCGTGCCGAAATCCAGCCGCTTGCGCCAGTTGCCCGGATGATAGACCTCGTTGATGAACGGCCGCGCCGGTGCCACACCCAGCCAGGAATCCCAGTTAAACCCACTCGGAACCGGGTCGGCTGTCGTAGGCAGCTTTGCGATATCGCCCCATTTCTTCTCGCTCCAGGTGTGGACCTCTTTGACCTTCCCGATCGCTCCACCCTGAATCACGCGAACCGCCGTCTTGTACTCGCGCCAGGAATGAATCTGAATCCCCATCTGTGTGGGCAGCTTCTTTTCGCGCGCCATCTTCATCAGCGTGCGAACTTCGTGGATGTCATGCGCCAGTGGCTTTTGTACGTAGACCGGCAGTCCCACGCGCATGGAACTGATCGCCTGGGGAGCATGCATGTGATCCGGAGTGCCGACACAGGCAGCGTCGATCTGCCCGCGCTCTTTACGGAGCATCTCGCGCCAGTCCTGATACAGACGCGCATCGGGATACTTCGCCTTGACGCGGTCGAGCCGGTTCGAGTCCACCTCGGCCACGCAGACAAGCTTGACCTTCGGGTGCGACGCGATGCCGTCGAGCGTGGAGAATGCCATGCCGCTGGCGCCGAAAGCCGCGAGTCGCAAAGTACCCGAAGGCGGTTTTGACAGCATCTCGCGGACAAAAAACGGAGCCGCAAGTACGGCGCTCCCTGCACTTGATAAGAAAGATCGGCGATCGGTCATCATCCGATGATTCTACTTCTCATCGAAGGCTGTTCACAAAATGGGGAAGCAAGAGGTTCGGGACCTGGAGATGTATCACGTGCCGGGTTGTCCAGTCCGGGTCTGGCGGGGAGCACCTGCCTTTGGTGCTCTACGCGCAGGAGCCCGGCACGTGGAAGTTGTCACCGACCAGATAATCGAACTCTTCGTTCTTGCGATTCCGGTAGCGTCGATCTCGTGGACCGTCACTCATGAGGAAGTCTTCCGGGAGCCAAGAGAATGGTGCGCGAAACACAGCAAGGTTTGCCAAAGGCTTTTCGAGCGGAAATTTTTCTATCTGTTCACATGCGAATACTGCTTCAGCCACTATATATCTGCAATTTTCCTGATCATCACGGGATTTAAACTGCTCTTTACCGATTGGCGTGGGTATCTGATAGCTGTTTTCTCTCTGGTTTGGGTCGCCAACTTCTATATGAGTGTGTTTGGTCGTGTTCGGCTCGATCTGAAGCGAGAGCGAATCGAAATCGATACGCAGGAGAAGAAGCTAACGGAATTGTCAAACCGGGGTTCCGGGTAAACCGGCCCGCGAAACAGCGCTCGTCACTGCCCAAACGGCGATGTTATGGCGTCTCCGGGGAATTCGGTGGTCCCGGTAAGCTCGGCGTCCGGGGTGCATTAGGGCTGCGGGGGGGAACTGGCGGAGTTCCCGGCCCGTTCGGAGTTCGCGGTGTGTTCGGCACAGGAACAGGCGTGCCGTCCGGAGTATTTCGGCCGGGTGGACGATTGTTTCTTGCCGGATCACTGTTCGGATCGCTTGGCGTCGCGGGAATTCCGGCCGGATCAGCCGGTTGTGGCGTTCCCTGCTGCGGAGTATTGGGCTGACTCGGGGCTGGCGGACTTGCGGCAGGGGGATTGTTCTGCGCGAGCGTCAGGACCGATGTTGAAAGGTTGACCGCAAGCGCGGCGCTACTCAATAGGAGGACGATTCTTCTCACTGGCATGCTCCCTTGTCACGGCTTGTCCGTTTGTGCGAGCAGCAGTTTTCCCGCCAAAGCATCATCCCGGTTGCGATAGTCCGAGTGAGTTTCCGTACACATGGCTCGGCGAGCCGATGGCAGTGAGCAATTCACGGGTAAATATACACATAAGCGACTCGATGGTACGATCCATTCCGGTCAAAAAACAGCGTTTGCAGAAGTAGCCTGTCTTTCGCGGTCCAAATTTGTGAAGGGCCAGAAAATCCTGACCCTTCACAAGAGATGTTAGGACGCGCGCTAAAACTGATAACGCAGTGAGAACTGCATCTGCCTCGCAGCCGTGGCGCTGGTGATCCGTCCGAAGGTGTTTCCATCCTGCGTCGTATTGGGATTTCCAGGGCTGACGCTGTTCGGGAGGTTATAGGATTCGGCGCGAAACTGAAACAGGTGACGTTCCAGAAACCTGAAGTCCTTCTGCAGCGCGAGATCCCAGTTATATCGTCCCGGAGCGTTGATCACATAGGCGCCGGAAGAGCCATATGTGTATCGGGCAGGCAGCGCAAAGGCCGATGTGTTGAACCACTGGTCCACCGTCTTCGGTCCGCTGTTCGGATCGATTCCCGTGGCATCGGGCCGTTGATACGTTCTGCCCACATTGGCGCGATCCTGGTTGATCCTCGGATTCAGAGGTGCGCCGGTCTGAGCCCGTGTGATTCCCTCCGCTGACCAGCCACCGAGTATCGTATTCACGACCGGATTCCAGCCAGATCCGAACTTCTTCGACCTTCCAAATGGAAGTTCGTAGACATATGCGACCTGGAAGATGTGGCGCAGGTCGATACTTGCCCGAGCCCATTCGCCTTTGAGATTATACGGATTCTGCACCGCTGCCTCGGCCAGCGACGAACTGTTCGTCATGGCCCGGCCCCACGTATAATTGCCGTTCAGTTGCAAGCCATGGCTGAAGCGCTTGACCAGATTCACCCGAAGCGAGTTATACATGGAGTTATATTTGTTGTCACCCCCGTCCAGGTCACCGTATTCAGGCATCAACCGGCGTGGCTGAATGTCGCCTGGACCAGGAGTTACGGCAGCGTTGATCGGGTCATAGCCGACCTGTTTCTTGTTCACGTTCCCGACATAGCCGATATCCAGAGTCATATCTTCCATCAGTTGACGCTGGACGGTGACGTTCCATTGCTCCGAATACGGTGTGCGGTTATTCGGATTCTGTGGCCATCCGCCGATTGCGGCAGTGTTACTGAAAGAAGGGCCGGGATCCGTAACGTAGAGATCCGGACGCAGGCCCTGATTTGCAGAGAAGTTCTGCTGAATCGTATAGGGCCAGAACTTCCGCATATCCTGCAACTCCTGGACGAAGGTGGAGTTATAGAAGATTCCGTAGGCCGAGCGGATCACAGTCTTGCTGTCCAGCTGGTATGCGAACCCTATGCGGGGCGCAAAATCCAGACCGTTGTTACGCATGAGCGACGAGCCATAGCCTCCGTTGTGGGCCGGCTCGCCTGCTACGCCCGTCACCGGATCGATTTCCGGATTGATCCCCGCCCAAAGGAGGGTGCCTGAGTACTTACCGGTCGACTTATCGCGGGTGATCACGAGGTTGCCCAGCCGGTTCGTTTCTTCCACCGGCGCCGGGATGTATTCGTAGCGCAATCCGATGTTCACGGTAAGCTTCTTATTGACCCGCCAGTCATTCTGGGCATAAAAGGAGATTGGATTAATGTTCGCGTTGGTAGTCGTGTTGCCCGTTCCCCGGCGAACCGCGCTTGGGTAACCGAGTAACATGCTCGCGAAGCTGTCACCAGAGTTCGGATTAGAGGCGAGATTGGTAAGGCTGGGGTCGAAATTCAGGTTTCCATCCATCGGGTTTGTCGTATTGGTATAAAAGTGACGCCGGCTGTAATTCACGCCCACCTTCAGAGAGTGGTTCCCGAACACCTTGGTATAGTTGGCCAGATAATTGTAGATCTGATCGCCCGTGATGCCGCCGCCACTACCGACGGAAAACTCGCCGTCCGCTGAGAATGACGGGATGGGATTATATAGCACTTCCGGAATGAACATTGTAATGCCGGATTTCTGCAGAAACTCCTGCCGTTGGACCTTTGTGTTAATAGTGGGACTGGGAATGGTGGGCACATTACGCCCGAATTTTACCTCCAGCACGGACGTCGGATTGAAGATGTGGTTCCAGGACGCCATCATGTTGTCGACGTCGAACCGGCTGACTCCATACAGGTTGGGATTGCCGCCCGGATTGATCTGCCCCACCCGTTGCCGGCTCCAGCGGAACGAAAAGTTGTTACTCGCGTTGAGGTTATGATCTCCCCGGACGTTAATAGCATCCCGGTCGTTCGAGAGGCCCTGCGTGTTGACGAAGTTGTTGATCGCACCCGGCTGATTGGGGAGAGGGATCATGGTGTTCAGCATGTAGGTGATCGCCGGGCTGATGCGCGCTTTCGGGATGATATTTCCCGGGAATTGTTGCCGGATAATGCTGCCGTCTGGAGCCAGCTGACTTGTTAGCGGATCGAAGATGGGCTTACTTAAGCTGCTGAAGTCTCCGTCCCTTTGGTTTTGAGCCGGGAAACTGCTGATGTTGGTTTGGCCGCGACGCGCACGGTAGCCTTCCCAGTTGAAAAACCAGAAGGTCTTGTCACGTCCGTTGTAAATTTTCGGAATGATTACAGGGCCGCCTATGGCTACGCCATATTGATTTTGACGAAACGGCACTTTGCCAGTGCCCTGCTTGTTTGCGAAGAAATCATTAGCATCGAGTTTATCGTTACGGAAATATTCATAGGCGCTCCCGTGCAAATCCCGGCTTCCCGACTTGATCACAATGTTTACGTTCGATCCGGAAGAACGCCCGAACTCGGCGGACGTGTTATCGAGTACCCGGAACTCCTGAATCGCATCCATTGAGGGCGACATTCCGGGGGAGTTCATCATCATGAAATTGTTGTCCACACCGTCCAGGGTGAAATTGTTGTCCTGGCGGCGCTGGCCGTTGACTGAGATCAACTGCGTTCCGGAGAATGTTCCCTGCGACTGGCTGCCGCCCTGGTCGCTGGTTCCCGGCATCAGCAGAATGAGACGCGTATAGTTGCGCCCGTTCACCGGCAGCCTGGAAATCTCAGTTCCCGTGACTGTGCCGCCGACACTTGCTTCCTGGGTTTGCAGTACGCTGGCAGTTGCCTGAATTTCTACACGATCAGTGATGCCGCCTACTTCAAGTTTGAAATCCACCTTGACGTTGGCTGCCGCGTCTACGATGACATTCTGCTGCACCTGGGTTTTAAAGCCGTTGGCAGAGGCAGAGACTTCATAGGTCCCGGGAGGAAGTGGAAAGACGCGATAGGAGCCGACTTCGTTCGCCTGTACCTTCCGGGATACTGCGGTGGCGGAATTCGTTATCGTAATGTCCGCTGCGGCGATGCGCGCCCCGGCGGGGTCGGTGACATCGCCAATGATGGTGGAGTTGGTGGTCTGCCCAAAAACAAAGACAGTTGCCAATACCAGAGAGGCTAACAACCTGAAACTACTCTTCACCGTGATCAACATGAAATGGCCCTCGACTAGGGGGGAAGTCTATCACAGCCAGCACCCGGCAGCAATGATCCAGAGGTAAGAAAACCGCACACTTTTTCGTTTACTTTAACAACGGACGTGTTTTCGGGCCGGGCGGTGGTGTCGTCCGGTGCTCGACGCCGTCATGCCAGTGTCCGGGTGCATTGACCTGCCGGAGCTGTTGCACTACACTTTCGGTTGATTCACCGAAAGTCTCTGCTTGGAATTCTTGCTGCCGCTGCCGGATTTTGTTTGGGACAGGGCATCGCCACCCACAATACCCCCGCCATACCTCGCGAAGCGGCTTCGGGACGCCCTTGGCCGCTAAGTTTCATCGACGTTGCCGCGCAGGCCGGCTTGCAGATGCACTTCACCTCCGGCAACGAGCAATCCAAGAAATACATTATTGAGGCGAATGGCTCCGGCGTCGCCTTTCTGGATTACGATCGCGACGGACGCCAGGATGTATTCCTGGTGAACGGATCGCGCCTGGAAGGCTTCCCTCCTGGGGACGCACCGACGAATTATCTGTATCGCAATGACGGGAACGGACATTTCCGCGATGTTACGAAGGAAGCGGGTGTGGGGCGATCGGGCTGGGGCAACGGGGTTTGCGTCGGAGATGTCAATAACGACGGTTTTGATGACTTCTACGTGACTTACTGGGGTCACAACGCCTACTTTCAAAACGATGGACACGGCAAGTTCGTTGACCTCGCTGAGAAGAGCGGTGTTGCTGGAACCGGCAAGGAGTGGAGTTCCGGTTGCACCTTTCTCGATTACGACCGGGATGGTCGTCTGGACTTGCTGGTAACAAGCTATCAGCAGTTTGATCCCGCAACTACACCGCCCCCGGGCAAGACCTCAAATTGCGAATGGAAAGGCATGCCCGTATTCTGTGGCCCTCGCGGCCTGCCGTTTGGAAAGGTTACGCTTTATCACAACCGTGGAGATGGCACCTTTGAGGATGTCTCTGTCAAGTCGGGCGTGCGCGCAATGGACGGCTTTTACGCGTTCACAGCGGTCGCCGCCGATTTTAACGGGGATGGCTGGACGGATGTCTATATCGCCTGCGATTCCACACCCAGCATCTACCTTCGCAACAATAAGAACGGAACGTTCTCCGAAATCGGGACCGAGGCGGGTGTAGCTTTCAACGAAAACGGCTTTGAGCAGGGTGGCATGGGGATCGCCCCCGGCGATTACGATAACGATGGACAGCTCGACATCCTCAAGACTAATTTTGCCGGAGACCATCCGAATGTCTATCACAACACCGGCGCGGGTATCTTCGAGGATAATGTGTTGAGAGCGCGGCTCGCTGTGAATCCGCAGTATGTAGGCTGGGGGATTGGTTTGGTTGACCTGGATAACGACGGCTGGAAAGATGTGTTCCAGGTCAACGGACATGTCTATCCGGAGCTCGATGCGCACAGCGGAATCGAGCGCTATCGAAATCCCCGGCTGGTGTACCGCAACCTGGGGCGGGGCATCTTTGAGGATGTGAGCGCGATCTCAGGGCCAGCCGTACAGGAAAAAAAATCCAGCCGCGGAGCCGCCTTCGCCGATTTCGATAATGACGGCGATCTGGACGTACTGATCATGAATATGGGCGATACGCCCTCGCTGCTTCGGAATGACCTGAAGAGTATGAATCATTGGGTCAAGGTGGAATTGCGCGGCACCGTTTCGAACCGCGGCGCAATCGGCGCAACGGTCCGTGTGGAAGCTGCTGACCTGAAGCAGACGGCGGTGGTGCTCAGTCAGTCGAGTTACATATCTCACAGCGACTCGCGGCTGCACTTCGGCCTTGGCTCCGAGACGTCCGTCACTAAAATAACGGTGCGGTGGCCGAACGGCGAGACGGAGGTTTTTCCCGGCGCACCGGCCGGCAATCTCCTGGAATTAACAGAGGGCAATGGGAAGACTCGTATTGTCCCGATGCCGAAGTAACATGCGCGTGGCTCTCTTAGTGGTTCTGCTTTGCTCCCTCGCTGCGGGTGCCTCGCAGGACGCCGCGGAACTGTCCGCCCAGGGGCAGGCGAAGGTGCAGGAGAAACAGTTCGGCGAAGCCGAAAGGCTCTGGAAGGAAGCCATTCGCCTTTCTCCACGGTACTTTCCGGCACTCTTCAATCTGGGCTATCTTTACTTCACGCAGCAAAAATTCTCGGATGCCGAACCCCTTCTGCGCGACGCTGCGCAAGTAACTCCGAATGACTTTAATTCACACTACGTTCTCGGTCTGGCGCTTACAAAGCTCGACAGGCGGGAGGAGGCGCTGCGTGCCTGGCGTGAGGCACTAACTCTGCAGCCGCGCAACCTGCGTTTGATTCAGGTCATGTCGGTCGAGTACTCGAAGGGGCGTTACTTTGGTGAAGCCGCCGCTCTCGCCAAACAGGCCCTCGATATCGACGGCACGGATCAGAACCTTTATTTTCTGGCTATCAAGGCTTTTCAGGATGCAGGCGACAACGAGTCTGCCGCCGACATCGCCCGGCGCGCCGCGCTGAAGTTCCCGCAATCCGCAAGGGCTAACTTCGAATACGGCTTCCAGTTACAGAATCAGGGAAAACTTCCGGAAGCACTGGACTACCTGAAACGGGCGATGAACGCAGACCCGTCTTATGAGGAACCCTTCTTCTTTTATGGAAGTCTCCTGCTCGATCAGGGGCAGGAGGAAGAGGCGATTCCTTACCTTCAAACCGCGCTTCGCAATCGCACAGACTACGTTCCGGCGAGAGTCGCATTGGCGCGGGCTTTGATGAGTCTGCGCAAATGGCAGGAAGCGATCGCTGAGTTGAACAAGACACTTGAGATGGATCCCAATCAGCCTCAGCCCCACCTCTTGCTGTCACAGATCTACTTCCGTCTAGGCGATGAAGCAAAGGCTAAGATCGAGCAACGCACATCGCTGCGACTCCGGCGCGAAAAACCCGCTCTTCTCGAAGGCGTCCAGTCGCGTCCGTTCCCCGAATCGAAACCCTGAGCGTAAACGCCGTAGCTTCTCCCTGCGCCTTCGTCCAGTCCTCGATCCGCGGTCCTTGTGATCCGCGAAAATTCAGCCACATTATCGGTGGCCAAAATTGCTCCTCGGCTCAACGCGATGCCGGCAATCAGGAGATCCATCGGTCCTATCATGATGCCCTGCTGCTCCAGACCCACTCGAATTCGCGCGGCATCCCGAGCAGCTACCCGATCAAATGTAAGCAACAATGCTCGGGACAGCGATTTCGGAAGGAAGCGCAGCAGTGAATCTGGAAGAAACCGGCTCTCGCCCCTTCAGACAATGAGTCAGGATGTTGGTATCCAGCAATGTCATTGCGCGGCGTCCCTGAGGGTAAACTGTGCGCTTGGGAGCGTCAATCTATCCGCTTGGGACCGTCAATCTAAATCTAAAGGCTCCCGTACAGAATCGGATCCATAGCCCGTCCGAAGTTCCTCCTGCTCTGGAAAGTCCGGGAACGCCCCCACAGCCGCAACGACCGCAGGGGGCCAGGTGTTCCTCACCTTTTCGCTGACCTGTTCAGCAATCCACCTGCCCAGAGTTGCGCCTCCGTATTCGGCAGGCCTTGCGTGCCTTCGCCTCGATTTCATCTGCCAAATAGATTGTCACCTGTGCCATACATATACGTTATAAGTTACAACCAGCACGCGCTTATCAGCGTGCATCCCCCTTCATCCTCTTCATCAGCGTTTTAATCCCGCCTGCCGGACCTCCAGCCCCGTTTCATCCCCCTTTTCGGAGCCGCCAGCGGGCGTTCACACGGCTGTCAAATAAATCGAACCCTCAGTAACCTGAACAAAACACGGCCCGGATGTCTCCACTCCCTATTTCAAAATCCCTGTTCCTCAACCGCCCCATGCTCATAATGAAGTCGAAAATGCTGCCCGAACTCCCTCTCCCCGACACATCGCCAAAGTCCCGCATCAACACCCGTAATCCAGGATCTACCGACAACCCCCGCATGGTCACGCAAAACAACCGAACCAGACAGCCGCTCCGCGCCAGCCGACTCGCACCCACTGTCTTTGCCCTCACTACCTTGGCCAAAACCGCCGGTTTTCACACCAAACAAAAAAATACGGGGGCGAACCCAATGCACCCCACCCAAATCATTGAAAACACACAACTCGAGCCCCCACAAATTGGGTTCGCCCCCCTCACCCGAACCCAATGCGAACCCAATCTGGCCCCAGCCCCGCATCCTCTGGCCTGTCCTGTGCTCGTTCCTTCGCACGCAACAGACGCACGAACCCATGCGCGACGCAGCCGCGATCATCTGCTCAAAATCAGACTCGCGCCGGCACCGGCCTGAAGCGGCGCGTCATAGACGCACTCTGTTGCACAAGCGTTACCGGAACGTGTTAGAGTGAACTCCAAAGCGAGGGTGTCCATGACGGCGCGCGCAACTAAATGCAACCTCTTTTTCAGCATAATTCTGTGTCCGGCCACACTCCTCGTGGCGAGCGACGCCACTGATCGCGCCCACAAATTTGAAGACGGGGGCGATTCCGCCTCTGCCCGTGATGTCTATACCCAGGCGCTGAAAATCACCCCGAATGACGGTGAGCTTTGCACCGCTTACGCCGAATTCCTCGAGCGTTATCATGATTCCTCCGCTCGCACGGAATACCGCAAAGCCGTCTCTCTATGGAAGCAAAACAGTAAGCCGGGCGAAGCCAGAACTGCCGCGCGTCGCGCCGTGGTTCTCGACCTCATTGCCGGCGACCGTAAAGCCGCCGAGACTGATCTTGCCGAGTACCACGCCCTCGGCGGCACTGACATTCAGTTGCCAACCGGCCCGCTGCAGTCGGAGAAGCGCCAGACCATCCAGATCCCAGGCCCGCTCCGGTCCTTTGCACGAATGGCCGCCATCTCCGCCGACTCCGCGCCGGAAGACGTGCTGCCCGCGCTCGCCCGCAACGTCGTTACCAACGGCTTCCAGGCCTCCCGCAGCAATGAGGAACTCGAAGAAACCGAGTACCTCAAGCTCGTCCATCGCTACCTTTCTCAGGCGCGGGAGCTTGATAAGCTAACAGGCCCCGATAAAGTCCTCAAAATCGCCAGCTGCGAATCAACCCAGACAAACGACCTGCTCCGCATCCTTGGCTTCCGCATGCGCGGCGGTTGCGGTAGTGAAGTCGTGCTGGAAACCGTCAACGCCCCCCGCGCTTTCCTCGCCACCGATTCCGGCTTTCCCCTTGCGCAGTTGGAGCAGGCGCTGCGCACCGAAAAGCCCTTCAGTTACGATTTCCATCCCACGGAAGTCCCTGTCCTCTATAACGCCGACTATTGGACCAGCGCCAGAGAAAAGGCCCAGGGCGACTTCATAGATGCCTTTCTCACCGATCCCGGCCTCTGCCGCTTCTATCTCGGCATGTCCAAACTCGACCCCGAAACGGCCGAGGAAATGAAGCGCGCCAGTACCCCCGTCCGGCTCCGGGCCTTCGCCAGCGTTCTCGACTTCTTTGGTGGGAACTTTCAGATCCGTAACGGCAAAGCCGTTCTGCCGGGTGGGGCGAAGGCTGCCACCGGATGGGCGGAACTTACCGGAGCCTCTCCCGACAAAGGTCCTGAATTTTTCGAGAAGCTGATGACTAAGGATGACGGCTGGCTTGCCAGTCTCTATGACGCGCTGGCCCGCATCCACGGCCCTCTGCAGGAATACCTCACCGAGCCCGCGCGCATGAAGCGCTTTTATGCGGCGGTGCGTGGCAGGATCACCACCCCTGGCCCGGCCCGCCCTGTCTTCCGGTCCAACGCGGATATGATGCTGCTCACCACCCGCCTGCAGATTGACCCGGATGGCAAGCCCCACATCCCCGGCAGTCTGGAAGTGTGGCGCGGCCTGTTCGCGCGCAATCCGCATGGCCGTTACGACGCGAAACTCAGCAAAGCCTCCGCCGCGTGGAAAGATCCGGATGACGTGCTCGAAGCCCTCTTCGCCCTGAGCCGCAAGCCCGTCGATAATGAGCCGCTCAAGATTTTCATGGCGCTCACCGATATTGATCGCGGTCGCGCCCAGCCTCTCGCGGCCGATACTGTGGACCGGCTCGTCAAGGGTTGGACCACCTTTGGCGCCCAGTACACCATCTTCAGCGAAGCGCCGTCTCTCACCGACAAAACGGTCCTTGCCTGGCTTGATGCGGCTGAGACCACGGATAAGATGCGGGACGCGCGTCTTCGTCAGGAATCCATTGGTATGCTGCAGGGCCTCACAGGCATGTGGCAGATCTTTTGTCGGCAGGGCAGCGTTTCCATCTCGAAGGCGGATGAAGCCCTCGCCGGCCTGGTCACACCCTTCCTGAACATTAAGAACAATCGCGAATTGTTCGACGCCGGACGTCAGGGACTCACGCTGCTGGTGAAGACCTCCGGTGCGAACGCCGGCTCCGTGCAGGACAGGGTTCTCGGCCTGCTCGCCGGTGGCGCGCACCTCGACGAGTCCGAAAGCCGCGCAACCATCGTGCAGGAGGAACAGCACATCTTCGAATCTCAGAAGCTCTTGCCTGCCGACCTCATCTTCGAACTGGCTGACAATTTGGAAGCTGTTGCGAAAGGCGAAAAGCTCAACGCACAGCTCGCCACCCGCATGGCCGCGCGCGTCGCCGACATTCAGCTCCCGCGTAACGCCATGACCGGAGCCGAAAAGAACGCCATGGCGTTCGGCTACTACGTTGACAGGCATATCGACGATGAACGCAAGCTGAACTTCCGGGCACTCATTGATAAGGCGTCCAAAGATAAGGATCCCGAAAAGCTCAAAGACATCCGCGGCCTGCTGGCGCCTACCCTGCGCGACACCATCGTCGGTTATAACTACATCCACTACGCGCCTCCGGGAGCGCAGATCCTGATGACGAACCCGTTGTTCGTCCGCGGCCATGACTTCATTGGGATGCAGGGTGCCAACCGAAGCTGGCGCGTGACCGAGATGTATGGCAGCGGCTGGCCCTCCAATGCCGGCGGCCGGCTCGTCGGCTCGCTCGCCGGTCTCGCTTACGCGCTCGCGGAAGCGGAACAGAACTTCCTGGTCCCCACCCAGACTCAGGCCCTCATCTGGGGCGATCTGGTGCCGCAGATGATCCTTTCCGCTAAGGCGCCGCGCTTTTGGGCTGTGAAACCCGTCCAGATGCACTGGGTCGGCATGAATATGCGCTTCGCGGAAGACCAGGTGGCAGAGGCTGCCGTCGATCCCGCCGCCCGGGGCGATGTTTTCGGAGCTATTGACAACGCCGCCAGCCCGTGGCGCGCAGCCATGGTCCGCCGAGCCATTACCAACGGAGAAGTCCGCGCCGCCATCGATTACCTGACTCCCTCGGAGTTATACTCAGTCGCCCGCACTCTCGCCGGCAAGGCCGGCCAGAACAGCCCGGCAGCGCGCGAAATCGCCCATATCCGGTCCATCGCCGCGGAAGACGTCAGCCCGAAGGAGATTTCGCGTGCCTGGGGCACGCCCAAGCCGACCCTTGCGAACTCCTACCGTTCGGAACTTCTCAACATCAAAACCTTCCCTACCTTGATGGGCTACTCCAGCCGCATTATGGCCGAAAGTTGGGAATCCAATTTGCTTTATTGGGCCGAAGTGGGCGATGAAATTGGTGTCAAACCAGCGCAGATGAACGTTCTTGTTCCGGACTGGACCCAGAAAGTAGTCGAAAGAATCTTCGCGTCGCATCTGGAAGATTGGCCGGCGCTCCTCAAGAGTTTGCGCTCGGTAGGCGATGACATTCGTACACAGAGCACCAAAGCGATCACCATTAAAGCAGGTACGGAGTAGCTAACGGATGAACTGGAAAACGATGGTACTGGCGGTCTCTGCGGGCACCGGTGTCTGGCTGTTCGCGCAGGAACTCCCCACCCCGGTCTTCAAGACCAAGGTGGACCTGGTGGTCCTCAGCTTTACCGTCACTGACAACAAGGGGAAGTATGTCAACGGCTTGAAGCCGTCCGATTTCAAAATTCTCGAAGACGGCATCCCCCAAAAGCTCGCCACCTTTGCTGAGGGCAGCAAGCCTCCGCAGCAAATTCTGGCGGATGGCACCATGCGGCCACTGTTGCCCGGCTCGCCGGAAGCGCAGAAGATCGGGGAAGCCCGCACCGGCGGCGAAGCTTTCGTTGGCACTAATGTCTTCGTTCTCTTTGATACCAGCAATTTCATGTACCGGGGCTTCGTCTACGCGGAAGACGCTATCGCGGATTTCGTGCGCGGCCTCGATAAAGCCGACTCAGTTGCCGTTTACACCTTCAGCCGCAACCTGTCACGTGCTGCATCACTCACCGGTGACCGTAACAACGCGATTATGGGTCTGCGCAAAGCCGTCGCGGGGGATGACACAGCGCTCTACAATGGCCTCCTGCTGACGCTCCGCGACGCCGCCAAGGTTCCCGGCCGCAAGGTCGTTATCGTGTTCTCCAACGGCCCTGACAACGCAAGCATGGTGGCTCCGGACGACGTCCGCGCCGTCGCGGAAGACGAAGGCATCCCCATCTACGTCATTTCCACGAACGACGTGAATAAAGACCCCATCTCCAGCAGCGTCTTCCGCCGCCTCGCCACCCGCACCGGTGGTAAAGCCTACTGGGCCAAGACCTGGCAGAAGCAGGTGGAGGCCTTCGATCAGATCCGCGAAGACCTCGGAAACTCCTACTTCATCACCTACTACCCGGCTCCGAATCCGAACGAAGGCTTCCGCAAAATTGCCATCCAGATCCCGAGCGATACAGGCAAGCATTACCGGGTTCAGTCCCGGCCAGGCTATCGGCCCAGGTCTTTTTAACAGGGTCTTGTTAATCGGGTGTAAACAGATTGCGGGTGCCGCAGCTGTTGCACTTGTACCAGCGACCCTGCACAACGAGTAACTCGGCCGGACAGCCGCTGCCGCAATGGACGCAGACATTGCTCCACGCCTGCGTATCGATAGGCTCCGCAATACTGCCGAAGTAGAACGCCCAGCCATAGACGCTGAGCCGCGACCCGAATATCTGGTCCGCTACCCGCGCTGCGTAAGAGTGCCAGAGGATCACCCTCTGGTCGCCGTTCGCAAACAGCCACATCCGGCGCGGCGGACGGGGCCGGAAGTGATGCCGTCCCAGATAGAGAAACGACGCATGGAGCGTCCGGGTGGCGACGTGTTTCAGTCGCGTGGCCTCGCTGATTCGCCAGGCGAGGGCGGCCGGGTCGCGGAACGGATTGACGTGGCCGCCGCCATGATAGATCCACCGGTACAGCCGGTCTGAGAAGGTGGACGCATCCGGCACCGAGACGTAGAGGCTGCCGCCCCGCCCGATGACACGGCCGATCTCCACGAGCACGGGGCCGAGCGCGTCCATGTGCTCCAGCGAGTGATTGGAGATAACGGCGTCGAAGCTGGTGTCAGGGAAGGGAAGCCGGGCCGCGTCCGCCTGGACCCCGACGGATGGACGTTCCCGGTCCAACCGCACCACACGCAGCTCGGGATAGGCGCTCACCGGAAAGCTCCCGTCCCGGCAGCCGAGATCCAGCACCCGCGAACCGGGTGGCAAGCTTCGAAGGATCTCGTCCATTCGCTATTGGACGAAAACGAGTTGCCCGAACCGTGCCGGCACATGCGGGTTGGGTCGTGGTTGTATGGGATCGGACCAGTTGCTCATCCGGCGGTTGGGCTCCACGCCGTCCCACCGGTTAATGTTGGCAGCCCAGACCGCGCCTGCGGTGGGCCGCTTCGAGAGCCCCTCGAAATTGGCCCAGGGGATCGCGACCTCAAGGCTCCAGCCCTTGTCCTGGTCGCCGCGCATGTTCATCGTGCCGTCGATAGAGGTGGCGAGTTTGACCCCTTGCAGGTCGAACTGCTTGAAGAGGTGCTGCGACTGGTACATGACATAGTCGTAGAGGGTGGCCCGGGCGTTCATCTCCAGGCCGAAGTAAATGCCGGTCTGGGAAGGCATCGGATTAATGAAGATTTCGACTGCGTCGTCGAGGTATGTCGGGTCGTCCCGCTGAGTGT
>JAUZEU010000500.1 GCA_030838885.1 Bryobacterales bacterium
CGGGGTCGAACGGACCACCAGTGTCCAGGCGGGCTGTGTTTGCCGCCTGTCCAGCCTTAACAATGATCGCGCTCGCGCCGGGTTCCTTTCCACCCTGTGTGGCCTCCGCGCCACTGCGGAGCTCTTCGGGCTGAATGCGGCCACATGTCAGTAACGCGCGTTTTACAGACATGTGACGGATCGGCGTTGCGAAGCCGACTTTTCGGAAGTAATTCCTGATTAAAGTCCGGATAGCTAACAACCCTTAGCGCTCAGACCTGAGGCCCATTTGTTTTTCAAACGCCGAACTGTCGCAGATGATGATCGATGTGTTTGTACATTAAAATGGCCCACTGCTGCGGTTTGAGTGGACCAAAGAAAGGGTGTGGGTGCTGGGAGCAGCACGCTGCGCCTTCATTGGCGAAGCGATCGATCGCTGCGATGAGATGGCCGCGTTCTCGCTTGAAGTCGTACTTGGTGTGATCCGCGGAAAAGAGCTCCGGCGACGAGGGTGAATTGCGACGCATGGGCTTGTCATTTCCGAAGACCAGCGGCTTAATCAGCAGGCCCACGACGTTGGCAGGGAACGGTGCACGTTTGGGGTTGATAACACCCATCGCCATCTCTAGGCCTGAAGTGCAGTGCGCAAGGGTCTGGGCGGCGGTCATACTACCCCATAGCCGCTGACTGTGATCATGGAGCTCCATGATGCGCTGCTTTGTATCTCCCGCCAGATTGGAGTCAAAGAGGTTTTTAACCGTAGCCGTTCTTGCAACATGACTTTCGTGCGCCATTTCAACACCTTTCTATCACGCGGAAACCGGCTCCAAAAGGATTACTCCTGGGAAACGCGCCAGGGTCTTGAAAACCACATGAGCGAGAAGTCGGCGACGCGCCCCGATGGCGGTGCGGCTGCTACGGTTCAATGCCGATCCGATCGTTGACCGCTCCGCGAATCCGTTGTTTGCGGCCGAGATAACGTTCGGTGGTCTGGACCGAGACATGGCCGAGCAAGAATTGGATCTGCTCCAGCTCTCCTCCGGCCGCATGGCACAGTTTCGCGCACGAGCGCCTCAGGTCATGGGGCGCGACGGCCTTGAAGCCGAGTTCGCCGGCGTATTGCTTCACGACGTGCCAAACCAGGGGTTCGGTCACGCCGTCACTCCAGCACTTTCCAGCTCGGCAAACGCAGCGGAATAATTTTCCCGTTTCGAGTTCGGCGGCCGCGACCCATGCGTCCACGGTCGCCTTAACCCAGCACGGCACAGGAACTGTCCGGATATGGCCGCCTTTGCCCACCAGATCGACAATTGCCCAGTGTTCCTCTCGCTGCTGAAGATGCGTGAAGTCCAGATCAGCCAGTTCCCGTCTTCGCAAGCCGCAGGCAAGCAAGACCGCGAGAATCGCGCGGTCCCGTTTGCCTTTGAGTGTGTTGGCATCAGGAGCCTGCCAAAGCCGACGCGCCTCATCTGCTGTGAGCCAGTTTCCAAGCCTCACGCCCAGTTTCTTGACACCCTTCACGCGACGGATGCCGGTCGCGAGGTCAGGGCTAAGTAAGCCGGCATCTGCTGCCTCGTACGCTAGCCGTCGCACGGCGGCCAGTCGACCGATTGATCGTTCCCGCGGCGAGCCCGCGGTTCTCGAGAGCAATCCGGAATCGGGTCACCACGACCTTGCTGAAGGACAGTCGGGGCTCAGAACAGTACCACTGGATGAATTCATCGATGGCATGCCGGTACCCTCGCTTCGATTCCGGCGAACGAAGGCTCTCGAGTACCGCCGCCTTACTGTGATCCAGGTCCGGAAGACCGAGCTTCGATTTCGGCCTTGTCGCCTTGGCCGTTCTCTTCGTGCCGTGTTTGCCCATCGCGCAGCCGCCTCCAACGCGGCTGCACGAGAGCCTATGGTACGAGCCGACGCGTCGCGCGTTACACAGCCATGTGACACCCGCTACAACCACCTCACCGATGCAACACACCGCGAACTATTTCTCCTGACGAATGCAGCGAATCGATTGCCAAAACGCTATCGTCTCGGAGTCTTCTCTTAAGACTGCGATTGACCTAGGTATGTACGCTAGCCCGGTGTCGGATTCGGCGGTATGTTAAGAGCGGATAGGGCTGGCGCCGATATCGAGGATAGAATGCAGATCGAATCGCTACGTACCGCCGAGAAGCGGACGCTTGAGATGATTGCCGATGGCGCGAGCCTGAAGGATGTCCTCACCCAACTCTGCGATTCCATCGACGTCCAGGTTTCGCCTTCTGTCACGTCTGTCCTGTTGATGGAACGGGACGGCAAACACCTTATTCCTACGGCGGGCCCGAGAGTTCCAGCCGAATGGGTATGCACACTTGGACTGGTGCCTGTTGCCCCGGACGCAGGTTTGTGCGGGACGGCCGCGTCTCTGAAAACGCGAGTCATCGTCACTGACGTTGCCACAGAAAAGAACTGGCACGATGAATATCGCGACCTCGCCATCAGAAACGGCATACGAGCGGCATGGTCTCAGCCGATTCTGACCAAGGATCGTCAGGTCCTCGGCACTTTCGCTCTTTACTCAGCCGAATCGCGCGTACCGACCTATGGGGATCTCGCGTTGATCGAGGGTGCAGGCCGCATCGCATTAATCGCGATTGAACGCCAAAGATCGCAGGAGGCTCTCGGAAGCGCCCTTGACCAGATCCGGAATTCGGAAGCCAAACTCCGCACTATCATCGATACCATCCCGGTCATCGCATGGTGTGCTCTGCCAGATGGTTCCGGAGAGTTCTGGAACCAGCGGTGGCACGACTATACGGGACTCT
>JAUZEU010000525.1 GCA_030838885.1 Bryobacterales bacterium
TATATTCGCTGCGAACGGGCATCTGGAAGAAGAGATCGGGCGCGTGCAGCCGAAGATTCAATACGCGGAATTGCCGCTGCTGTTTCATAATTCGGGCGGCGGGAAATTCGAACCGATTCCGGCTTTCAGTAAGCCTCTTGTGGCGCGCGGGGCTGCCTACGGCGACTTCGATGGCGATGGCGATCTCGATATCCTGGTTTCGAACAACAACGGGCCTGCGGCGCTTTACCGGAATGATGGTGGAAATCGCAATCACTGGCTGCAGGTCAAGCTGACTGGCACAAAAAGCAATCGGAACGGTATCGGCGCCAGCGTTCGCGTCACCAGTGCCCAGGGGAAGCAGTGGCAATCGGTTCACAGTGGGTCGAGTTATTGTTCGTCGAGCGATCTGGCTCTTACGTTCGGGCTCGGGAAGGATGCTGTGGCCAATACGGTTGAGATTGACTGGCCCAGCGGGAAACACCAAACCTTGTCTAACGTGAAAGCAGACCAGCGCCTGGCGGTTACCGAACAGTGAATCAGGTTCTTGAGCTATCAGGAACACAACAGGCGCGGCTGATTCGGGATGGCGAGATTTCGTCAGTCGAATTGATTGGCGCTCATCTGGCGCGTATTGCTGAGGTGAATCCTTCGCTCAATGCGGTTGTTGAGGTCTTAAGCGATCAGGCGCTTGCGGAGGCTAAGGCGGTTGACCGGCGCCGGGCCGAAGGGCGAGAGCTGCGTCCGCTGGAGGGCGTACCTTTCTCCGTGAAGGATTCTATTGAGGTAGCCGGAACCGTTTGTTCCGCAGGTACCCTGGGTTATCGCACGAACCCGCCTTCCGCGGCAGATGCAACTCTTGTATCCCGCCTTCGCGGCGCGGGTGCAATACCGGTTGCAAGGACCAACCTTCCCGATCTGCTTTTCGCCTTCGAGAGCGACAATCTGATATTCGGCCGCACGAATAATCCATACGATCACTCGCGATCTTCCGGTGGCTCCAGTGGTGGAGAGGCGGCCCTGATTGCAGCCTGCGGATCGCCGTTCGGGCTGGGCAGCGATGCTGCGGGGAGTGTCCGGCTGCCGGCGCATTTCTGTGGCATTTCGACTATCAAGCCGACCTCCGGCAGACTGGCGAGAACCGGGCATGTGCCCCCGGCGGGCGGATGGATCGAGATGCTTTGGCAGATCGGACCGATGGCGCGGCGTGTGGAAGATCTGTGGACGATGATGAACGTTCTGCTCGGTCCGGATGGGCAGGACAGAACGGTAGTGCCAATGCCGTTCGCAAAGACCTCGGATGTTCCGCGTGTCGCGTTCTTTGTCGACAACGGAATCATGGCTGCGGATGAGGACACAGCTGCGGTGGTTCGCCGGGCTGCCAAGGCGCTCGAAAGCGAGGGCCTTTCCGTGGAAGAGTTCCGCCCCGCCGCTGTTGAGCGGAGTTATGACCTGGAAATGAAGCTTCTGGGCGCCGATGGTGGCGACGGACTTCGGGGATTCATTCGCGATATCGGCAGCGACCGCACGCATCCACTGCTGGAAGGCTGGCTTACAAAGCTGGAGCAGCACCGCACGTGCCTTCAAGGTTTCTCAGGATATTGGGCGGAGCTGGATAGTTTCCGGACCGAGATGTTCCAGGCCCTGCAGCGCTTCGACGTGATACTTTCTCCGGTCGCTGCTTTCCCTGCCGTGCCTCATGGAACTTCCACGAAAGACAGTGTTTTCCCCGGCTTCAGTTACACCATGACGCACAACCTGACGGGCTGGCCCGCTGCCGTGGTGCGGTGTGGCACTTCGCCTGACGGGCTGCCCATCGGCGTACAGATCGCCGCCGGACCCTGGAGGGAAGACATCGCATTGGATGTGGCGGAAAGGCTTGAGTTGTTGCTGGGTGGATGGAAATCACCGTTTCAGGTAGCCTAAATCGCTCATCCATTCCTGCAGCAGTTCGGGCCACTTCGATTCCGGCATTTTCGTGAACTCAGAGGTTCGCCCGGTCATGCCAACGCCGTGCCCGCCACGCCGAAACACATGCAGTTCCGCCGTCACGCCGGCCTTCTTCAGAGCCAGATAGTATTCTGCCGCTGCGGTGGACAGCGCATCGTCATTGTTCACGAAAAGAAATGTGGGCGGCGTCTCTTTCGAAATACCGGAAGTCCATCCGGCCACACCCGGATAGGCCAGCACGGCGAAATCCGGCTTCGAACTGTTCCGTTCAATAGGATCTGCCGCATCCGGATGTCCGGCATCGAACCGGTTCTCCGCCAAGGCGGCCAAATGCCCGCCTGCTGAAAACCCTATGATGCCCACACGCGCGGGATCGACGCTCCATTCCTTTGCGCGGTCACGCACCACTCGTATTGCTCTCTGCACGTCCGCGAGCGACTCCACGTCAGCTTTGTATGTGGAGTTTTCGGCCTTCGCCAGTCTGCTCTTCAACACGAACGCCGCGACGCCCATCGCGTTGAGTTTCTGCGCGACGAACTCGCCTTCCAGATCCATTACGAGGTAGCGATGCCCGCCTCCCGGTGCGATTATAAAGGCCGCGCCAGTTTCTTTGCCTTTCGGCGGCAGGTACACGGCGATCGACGGGTTGTGAATGTCCGTAACGCGGTGAAAGGCATCGGGCGTGCCACCTCCTATCCACCGCTCGGCGGTCGTCTTGCCTTCCGAGCCAGGCGCGCCATTGGGCCAAAGATAGACAGTCTTTCCCTTCATCTCATAGGGCGTGCTCGCGCCGGAGAGGGCGGTTGAAACCAGCAGTAACCAGAGGGCTGTACGCATGCGATCTATAGTATGTCGTCTTCTATCCTGAAAGGAATGGACGATCCTATTCGCCTCCTTTCCTCCCGCATGATTCATAAAGGGCGGCTGGTGACGTTGCGCGAAGACACCGTCGTGCTCCCGCAGGGCACTCAAGACATTTACGAACACGTCGAGATCAAACATGGTTCCAGCACGCTGGCAATTGCGGATAACGGAGATGTCTGGCTGGTCCGCGAGTGGAAATACGCGCAGGGCCGGCCCACCATCGAGGTGATCAGTGGTGGTATGGAGCCAGGCGAAACTCCCGAAGAGACGGCGCATCGGGAGCTTCGCGAGGAAGCTGGCCTGATCGCGAAGGAACTGATCCCGATGGGAATCGTGGACCCGTTTACCACGATGCTGCGGTGTGCCAATCATCTCTTCATTGCGCGGGGTCTGACCGAAGTTCCGCACGAACGCGAAGAGGGCGAGGTTATGGAGACGCTGCGGGTGCCCCTGAGTGAGGCAGTGCGCATGGTGATGGATAGCGAAATTACCCACGGGTCCAGTTGCGTGCTGATTCTCAAAGCCGCACGGTGGATCCAATCCTGAAGGGCATTCTCGTACACGGGGATAATCACTTCATTGTGCGCGGGCCGTTGCCGGATCGAAGGACGGCGCTTGCGCTGGCCCGGTATTGGTCAGTGATTCAGATTGGAGCAGCCACCCCGCCGGAGCTTCAGCGATGGGCTATCAGCATGCGCGAATTTCGGGAGGAGCTTGAATGGGCGATTGTTGTTCCCGACGCCGCCCCTGCTTCTGCTGCGGTTGCGGAACTCCTGCCGGAACTTGCCGCCCGCGGCATCCGCATTCTGAATACGGAATCGGACGTCTGGTGAAGCAATCGCTTCAGCTCTTCTCTGCTTGGACTGGAAACGCCACAAAGCGATAGCCTACACCTCGCACAGTCAGCAGATGCTGTGGTTTCCCGGGATCGTCTTCGATATACCTTCTGAGCCGCACGATGAAGTTATCCAGAGCGCGGGTATCAGTGTCTTCGCGCAGTCCCCAAACATCCTCCAGCATGGCGCCGCGTGAAACCGGCTTGCCGGCGTGGGAAATCAAATACCGCAGGACGTTCATCTCCATCAGGGTCAGGGGAAACACCTGGTCCCGAACCCGCAGTTCCAGTTCGTCGTAAAACACGGCTTTATCGCCGAACTGAAACGAATCCGCCGTCCGTGCCTGCGGTGAGAGTTTTCCGGAATCGCCTTTCAGCCACTCGCC
>JAUZEU010000551.1 GCA_030838885.1 Bryobacterales bacterium
TCAATCCGGTGCCGGCCACAATCAGCTTTCGCGGGCTGAAGCGGGGTACCAGTACCGGACCCACCCAGAGCGTCAGCAGCGCCGCAAGCGGGAAGCCCAGAGTAATATCGTGCAGGGGCCAGTGAAACGCGTTCTTATAGTAGTCGTAGAAGAACGGCATGTTGTAGTAGGGCAAGCCCACTGAAATGCCGAACGTAATAAGAGCTGCGGCAATGATCCACTTCCCATAGAAGCTTCTGGTCATGTGGAAACAATGCTATCACTGCCTTGTGCTGTCAGGCGCCATTCACCGCCCGCATTTTCGGGCTGCCATTCTCGTGGCATTCCAGATTATGCCGCTCCATCGCGCTGCGTAATTCCGCACGCTTTTTAGTCACCACATCGAGATCGCGCGCTATTTTTTGCGCCGCCTCCTCGTCGTGTCCATACTCCGCGATTCGAAGATGGCCCTCAAGCCGGAACCATAACATGGTTTCGGCTTCGTATTCGTCGGCCATCCTCGCACATTCGGTGCAACCTTGAACCGTATCCATTTGCTCCTCCTGAGTTCAGCGATGTCGCCCTCGCCATCGCCTTCTCGCATCCTGGAATACTTTTCTCCGATAAATCCTATATCCGATAAATCCTATAGTAGCCACTTGAGATATGAAGCTCTTTTAATTCTGGGGCACGGCTGTGTTAAATAACACCACAACGCACCCACCCACCGAAGATATGCCCGCAAGATCGGTTGTATCCGGCTGGCGTTGGCCTGCGTATACAATCTGACAGGGAGTATTCTTTCCCTCCTGACACATATTTCCGGCTATTTTGGCCAGGGCTTTCTTCCCCGGTCGCCTGGCCATCCCAGTGAGGACTAATTGATTTTTCGTAATACCCGCGTTCGTGTACCGGCTTTGTGCCTGAGTTTGACCCTGTTTTCGGGATTTATTACAGCGCAGCAACAGCCTGCCGATCCCGCGCAAGCGACCACGCCGGCTCAGCAGACCACGCCTGCGCCGAATGGCGCAAAGAAACCCGCCGAGCCGGATTATCCGGATCCCCGCTCTCTGTCAGTGGAACTTTTCTATTGGCAGACAGTGCCCGGCAGCGGACCGGATATTCAGGCAGGTAAACTGGCCACCGGCTATTCCTCGCTGTTCGGACTTGGAAAATCGAAGCCGGCGCCGGGCATTGACGTTCGGCTTCCCATCACGCGAACCGGCGAACTGCGCTTCGAAGGGTTCCTCAATAAGGGCACCGGCAACCAAAAGGCTCCTCTTGACGCGACCGTTTTCGGCACGAGTTTCGCGACAGGCGACTATCTCTCTACCCAATACCAGATCACCACGGGGAAACTCTACCTGGACGACCTGCTCCATCCCTATAAGTTCCCGGTCTCGAAGTTCCGTCTGAAATCCCTCTGGGCCATTCGGTATCTGAAGGTAAAGAGCACCATCGATGCTCCCCTCAGTACTTCCACCAGCCTGACTACCGGCACCGGCAGCCAGCAGATTTTTCTGCCGGAATTCGGTATCGCCGCAGAATACGCCCTGGCGCGGCACGTGTTGCTCCGCGTGGATGGCTCCGGTTTCGGTCTGCCGAAAAAATCTTACGTGTGGGACGGCAATGCTACTGTTTCCTACCGGCATGGCCAGTGGTCAGTGGAAGGCGGCTTCAAAGCACTCGGCTTCAGGACATCACCCGCTAAGGAGGTGTATGTGCGTGACATTCTGCAGGGTGGCTTCGTAGGGATCCGTTACAACTGGAAGTAGGCCCGTGCTCAGCACGGTGGCGCTGTCCCGTTCTCCCGGATAACTCTGGTGTTCGCAAGACGGTCATGCAGGGCGCGTTTTTGTTCGTCCCAGCCTGCCATCATGAAGCCAATGCCCAGGATGAGGCCGCTCAGAATTTGCCCGAAGTAGCGGATGACAGCCTGGCCGGGCGTAATCAGAGTACCGACGGGTGTAACGACTTTCAGCTTGAACAACATCTTGCCGGGCGTGGCTCCGTACTGTGTCCAGAAGAAAACGAAGTAGCTGAGGCTGACCGCAAGGCTGGCGAGTTTCGCTTCCCCCAAATGCGCGAAGAACCACGGGGAGGCGAACGGGCGGTCCAGCAAGCTCATTCCCAAAGGCATCAGAACGATCGTGCGAATGGCCCCGATCATCGCCCCGTCGATGATATAAGACACAGCGCGGATCCAAAAGCCCGCATATACGAATCTTGCTGCCGCCAGGGGAGGCGCCGGATATCCGCGAGCCGCCTGCATTCCGCACAGAGAACTCCATGGCTGCCAGTCCGGCAACCCTGCGTGCCACACCAAGGTGGCCGGCGCGATCACGCCCTGCCCCGCCAGCCGTGTCAGTTCCGTTTCGGAAACAGGCCCTCTCTGTTGCCCCTCAAATGCGTAATACCAGTCCATCTTTGGTTCTCCCTGTCCTGATTCACTGCTCTGCTACAAGATACGCGAACACACGGGTGCCGTGTTCGGTCCAACTTTTCCCGCGAATTGCTACGCTTGAGAGTTGGCCCGAACAACTCTCGATGTAGGCTGCGGGATCCGCAAGTATCCAGGCTCCATCGGCATCGATTTCAACTCCGCCAGTGCGGCAGACGTGCTCTGTGACCTGGACCGCTTCCCCTATCCCTTTGCCGACCGTACCTTCGACCATCTGCGTGCCATCCACGTCATTGAGCATGTGACGGATGTGGTTCGAACCATGGAAGAGTTCCACCGCCTTGTACGCCCCGGCGGCCGGATCCGCATTGAAACGCCGCACTACACCGACTACAGCTCTTTCTGCGACCCCACCCATAAACACCACCTCAACAGCTTTTCGTTCCGCTACTTCGGCTCAAACGACGGCGGCTTCGGTTATTACACGGAGGCAAAATTTCGTGAGATTTCCGTCCATGTAAAGCTACTAGCATTCTGGAAATGGCTTGGCTTCGAATTCCTGGTAAACCGCTTCACTCGCTTCCGCAGGTTCTGGGAGTTCTATCTGTGTTATGTAGTGCGCGGCAAAGCCATGGAGTTCGAATTTGAACCTCTTGGCCCCCCTGTACAGCTTCGCCGACCGTCTGCGCTTCCGCCGCCACGGTAACCTCGGGCAGTATGGCGAGGATCTGGCGCACCGCCATCTCCGGCGGTCCGGCTTCATCGTAGCGGCGCGCAACTGGCGTCCTCCGCAAGGCGGCGGAGAATTGGATCTCATCGCCTGGGAAGGCGCGGATTTGGTCTTTGTCGAAGTGAAAACCCGCGCTTCAGGCGAATGGAATGATCCTGAGCGGGATATCGACAGCGAGAAGATGAGGGCCCTTCGCCGCGCCGCGAAAGATTACATCCGCAGAGCCGGCGCGGAGGCCACTACGACCCGTTTCGATGTCATATCCATCACGGGCAAAAAACTGGAGCACTTCCGCGACGCATTCCCGTTCGTGCTCTCGCTATAGTGGATTGGTTACATGCCAGAATTGCGAAAAGATCCCGTGTCCGACCGTTGGGTCATCATTGCGACGGAGCGGGCGCGCCGCCCCAGCGATTTTGTCCGGGAAACCGTTCCTACCGCCTCCCTGGGTCGCTTCTGCCCGTTCTGTCCGGGCCACGAAAGCAAGACGCCGCCGGAAGTGCTGGCATACCGGACAGGCTCTGCCCCGAACCACCCCGGTTGGTCTTTGCGCGTGGTGCCCAACAAGTTTCCGGTGCTGGGAATTGAAGGCGATCTCAACCGGGAAGGCGAAGGCCTGTTCGACAAAATGCAGGGCATTGGCGCCCATGAAGTAGTGATCGAAGCTCCCGAACATGCCATAAGCATGACCGATCTGAGCGAGCGGTCCATTGAGCAGGTGCTCTGGGCGTTTCGCGATCGCGTTAACGATCTGAAGAACGATCGCCGCCTTAAGTACGTCCTGCTGTTCAAGAACCACGGCGAAGGCGCGGGCGCTTCGCTGGAGCACACTCATTCCCAGCTGATAGCACTTCCCGTTGTGCCGAAGCGCGTACAGGAAGAGCTTGAGGTTGCCAGGAATTATTACGATTACAAAGAACGCTGCCTCTTCTGTGATCTGGTCCGGCAGGAGACCAAAGCGGGAACCCGCGTGGTGACGGAGACCGATCAGTTCGTCGTGCTGGAGCCCTACGCCGCGCGTTTTCCGTTCGAGACCTGGATTCTGCCCCGCCGCCACAAATCTCATTTCGAAGATGCGGACGGCCATGAACTGAACAATCTGGCGTGGGTGCTGAAGTCGACTCTGCGGAAACTGGAAAAGGTGCTGGAGCGGCCACCGTACAACATCGTGATCCACACCGCGCCCTTACAGGATCCCCCCAGCCAGTATTATCACTGGCATATCGAGATTATTCCCAAATTAACGCGTGTCGCCGGGTTCGAATGGGGTACGGGTTTCTATATTAATCCGACGCCGCCGGAAGAATCGGCGCAGTTTTTACGCGATGCCGGACTTGGCTGACAAGGAACACGCGGTCAGAACGCGTCTTTCCGGGAAAGACGAGCCCTAATGAGCCGCAACCGGTTCGCCGGAATGCGAATCCGCAAACACGCCAAACGGCAGATTCCCCTCGGCGCCGAACGGCAGTTCATGCGCTTCCGCTACGATTTCCAACAGGGGGTTTGCCTCAATCTCCGACCGCATATTCTCGCTCAGAGCAACACTGGAAAGCTCCAGCGTGTTCTCAATCCACCCCACGCGAACATCCGTGATCAAATGCTTGCCGACCGTCAGCGAAATTCGTTCCAGACATTCACGATCTGACGCAAAGTGAATCGGCGTCTTCGCGGCGCCCGGCGTTGAAGCGGTCAGGGCGTTGATCCATGTCGGCTTCGTGTCCAGCTTTGCCAGCAACCGGTCATGCACGATGTCCGAAAGCCCCAAACCCACGCCATTTCCATAGCTGATCGAACTGAGATCACGCAGGTAAATCCGCTCCACATGAGGTGTATTCGGCCATGGATTGTATTCGCCCTGCGTGCCCCGGTTCACCACCTTCGTGTCCATGCCCGCGCCGCTGATGTGCTTGCCGATCTCGTCGATCATCAGAACATCCAGATTGCACGGCAGCGAAGCTGCCCAGGACTTGCTGAGTTCCAGGAGCTCTTCTTCCATTGCGAGCATTCTGCCCACGGGAACCGCGGCCAGTTTCGCGGTGTTGTGGTACGCGTCTTCCAGAATCGCCATCCCGCCCAGAATCTTGCCCGACCCCAGCACCTGGGCGCCAACGCTCCGTATCACGGCCTCCATGCCCAGCCTGTACGCATGCGTGTGATAGTTCTTCGCCCCGGCCCACTTGCCCAGACCGATCGCCATCATCTTGAACAGACCGCTTTCGATCCTGCCCGCGAAATCCGTATGCTGCTTAATGCGGCCCACCAGCATAATGCCGTCGGCCTGCGAAGCATGTTTATCCAAAAACGCTTCAATGCCTTCCGGCGTGCGTCCCAAAGGGATAACCTCGAGCGAACTCCGGACCGGGCACCCCACGGTCTCTTCGATGATTCCGTAGTGCGCCAGAACGTCCGCCTGGCCTTCCGCCGTGGCAGCGCCGTGGCTTCCCATTGCCGGGAAGATGAACGGCTTCATGCCCTTCGCCGTCCAGTACGCGACCACAGACTTCACGATCGTCGCGATGTTGCTGATACCTCTGCTGCCCACGCCAATCGCCACACTTGCGCCTGCCGGCAGATTCGCGCCGAATCCTGCTCCGCTCAACTCCTTTTGCACCGTACCGGGTATGTCGGTAAGACGGCGATCCGGGAAATTCTGCTTCACGAGCAGCATGCGTGGGAAGGTCATGGCCGAATTATATCAGCGAGTCAGAACGCCCTCGCCTGCGGTCACGACACCGCGCGGCGCCTTTGCCGTGTGACTCGGGATCTGCAGTTCCGGCATCGGTTTTGCGAGGAACAGATATCGCAGGGGCTTGACCAACTGCCGCGCCATCCAGTTCGATTTCTTCTTTCTCGCGCTGTCGGTGGAAATGCCGGTCTTCGCGTACATCTGCCGGTACAACCGCGAAATCAGCACAAACGCGAGACGCGCCTTCAGCGACTTCACACAACCGGATCGCGCCCACACCGAGCTGTAGCTGTAAAAACGATCCCAAACACCCTGAGTGCGCTCCCGAATTTCGTCCGAACTCATGGTGGGATGCGGCGTGAACATCTTCGGACGCATAGACGCGGGGATCAGCCAGTAGCGCGTAATAGGCGTGCCGCCCACCATCTCCGGATTCACCGCCTGCGCCTTCTCCCAGGCGATGAAGTCCACCGTGCCGGGGAATGGCGTCATCATTACGAATTGCGCGAACGTCACGCCGGCCTTTTTCGCCAGCACCGCCGTGGCTTCGAAGGTATCCGGCCGGTCCGAAGGCAGTCCGAAGATGAAAGACCCCAGCACGTGAACGCCGTGATCCTTGAACGTCTGAAGCTGCTTCACCAGGCCATCGCCTGAGTAATTGAAGTCCTTAAACACAGACTTCAGCCCCTCGGCCGTAACCGCTTCCACCCCCACCAGCGCGCCCCTGATCCGGGCCTTTCGCATCGCATCCAGAAAGTCCAGATCCTCGGCAGCTTCCATGGTGATCTGGGTAAAGAAGATCATGTCCTGCGGCAGGTCGGCAAGCCGTTCCATCAGGGTGAAACGCTCTGCGCGAATGGATTCCAGCTGCGCGACTTTAACATCGTTGCCCTGCGCCCTTGCAAGGCGAAGATCGGTCAGCGTGACCGGGTAGAAATTGTCATCAGCCAGCGCAATAAACCGGAAGCCTTTGCGCCGCAGTTCCACGATTTCCTGAATTACACCGTCAGAAGCGCGCTGCCGGGGCTTCTGACCATCCGTGCGCCACACAGAGCAGAAAGAGCAGTGCTTCGCACAGCCACGTACCGTCTGTACCGAAGCCCACATGTAACTCGAGGGAGGCATCAAATCCCAACGGGCCGCAACGAATTTGTCGGCGTCAATGCGCCCGCCGTCGTAAACCGGCAGGGGTTTCCCTTGTGCGCAGCCGTACAAAACCTCGCCCCAGACCACGTCGCCGTCGCCCTTCACAACCGCGTTGGCGCCACCGAGTTCGATTGCTTCGTCCGGATACAAAGTCGCGTGGATGCCGCCATAGACCACCCACGCGCCTTGCTCGCGGGCCAGCTTCCCAACTTCGTAACCCCGCAGCGCGTTTCCGGTATGGATGCCGATGCCGACAATGTCGCCCTTGCGGATCGCGGCCGGATCCAGCTGCTCTAACGTCTCATCGCAAATGACGGGATCTCCAAAGGCTTCAGGGGTTGCGGCTGCGAGTACGAACAGCCAGCGCGGTGTGATCACCGCCGTACCAAACGACATGTCGCTGGGATTGACGAGATGAACGCGCATCCCCTCAGGAATGACTGAATTCGTGCCTGATCCGGCGGAAAAAGTACTGACGTTAACGAGGCTCAAATGGGGATGTCCTTGATCGTTGCTTCTAAAAGCCGTGTGGAATGCCAATAGTATCAGGAAAAAATCAGTACTGTCTGGAACTCGCCAAAGCAGGCACACTCCAGCGTGACACAGTTCGGGCCGGCTCTGCCAGGTGTGAAACACCCGCACATGCGTGACTACGGACACTCTGCGCCAGCCGTGGAAACCATATATTTTCAGGCGTACCCGGCTGGTGAACGAATTGCTAACAGTACAGTCGCCGCCAATACGGCACAAGGAAGCGCGTGATACTTTTCGGAATCACAAAGGCAGGGTTGGGAACAATGACGCTGGCTGTAGTCGCGCTCTGGATCTGCATTGCGCTGGAATCGAGCACGCGGCACCGCGCTAACGCCGAGGTGCAGGTCAGCCTTCAACAGCTGCGGCGTCTGCGGCAGGATTCCGCGCCAGTCGCGGCCCCGGTCCCCTGGTTCCAAAGCCATCGTCCCTCGTCCTCCTGAACGTCTTTACCTTTAATTACCTGCGCTGCGGTCACCGGTGTTACCATTCCGCCAGGTTTGCCGCCATACTTGCAGTTATGAGCAGAGTTGCGTTACTGGTATTCGTCTCGCTGGCCGGAGCCATCGCTCCGCTTTCCGCCCAGGATGCGGCAGCGGCTGCCAAGGCCTCACCCTACGTAAGTGTCATCGGCACAATCGACAAGGTGGATGCTGCAGGCAAAGTATTTACGGTGAAACCGGATAAAGGCGACAACACAACCGTCAAGTTCGACGAGCGCACCTCCTTCATGACCATCCCGGCCGGTGAAACAGACCTGAAGAAGGCCACGCCGTCCGACGCCAACGCTCTCTCAGGCGGCGACCGCGTAGTGGCCCGCGTATTCACGGCGGACCCCACAGGCAAAGCCGCCCGTACCATTTACATCACGAAGCAGGCCGACCTTGCCCAGCGCCAGCAGGAGACGCAGGAAAAATGGAAAAATGCCACGTCCGGTCTGGTCACTTCCATTGATCCCGGCGCGAAGCAGATCAAGTTCAATGTGAAGGCCGGCCCAACTGTGAAGGAAGTCGCTCTCGATATCTCAGGCAAGGTCGATTTCCAGCGTTATAACCCGGAATCGGGCAAGTACGAGCCCAGTACCGCAGACCTGATCAAGACCGGTGACCAGCTTCGCGTACTTGGCCAGAAGAATCCAGACATGACACAGATCAAAGCCGAGAGTGTCGGTTTCGGTTCCTTCAGGACCATAGGCGTGCAGGTGAAAACAATCGACACAGTCGCAAACTTGATCACCGGAACAGAAACCGCTTCCAAAAAGCCGGTGGTGGTTGCATTGCGTCCCGACACTTCGCTGAAGAAGTTCTCAGATATGGCAGCCCTCGCAGTGGCGCGCCAGCTAAACCCCTCGTACCAGCAGGCGGGTGGCGGTCGCGGAGGACGTGACCGTCCCCCGCAGGGTGAGGCGCCCGGTAGTGCTGCGGGCAGTAATATGCCTCCGGTTGGTCCCCAGGCGCAGGGCGGTGGCGCTCCGGGTGGCGGCGGTATGGGTCGGATGGGCGGCGGGCGCGGTGGAATGGATATCAACCACATCATTGAGCAGCAACCGGCAGTCACTCTTGGGGAACTAAAGGCAGGCGACGCGCTGATTGTCACCGGAGCTATCGGCAGCGATCCGGGAAAGCTTACCGCAACCGCATTGCTGGCCGGTGTTGAACCGATTCTGCGTGCAGCGCCCAGCAATGGCGCCGATCCGCTTGCCGGCAGCTGGAGCATGGGCGGCGAGGGTGGCGGTAACAGTAACTAGTTTCCTGGTGGCGTAACGACTGGGAAATCGCCCGGGGTGTTTTCGGATCGTCACTCCGTCGAAGTTTCGACTCTGCATCGGTGTGATCAGCGCAGCGCCACAAACCATCCAAAGCGAAACCAACACACATTGGACGGCTGTCGAGTATAGCCGTGTGCATCCGGATACCATGTAAACGCGATGCGAATTACCGATATCAGGGCCACCACTGTCACGGTTCCGCTGGAAGCTCCCCTGCGCCACGCCAACGGCTGCCACTGGGGACGCTTCGTGCGGACCATCGTCGAGGTGGAGACAGATAACGGGCTGATCGGGCTGGGCGAAATGGGTGGCGGTGGAGAATCCGCGGAAGCGATGTTCCGTGCCATGAAAACCTATCTGCTGGGCCATGATCCCGCGCGCCTAGAAGAGATGCGCTTTCTGATTGCCAACCCCACCGCCTCGCTCTACAACAACCGGACTCAGATGCTCGCCGCCCTCGAATTCGCCTGTCTGGACATTCTGGGGCAGGCGTGGGGCGTGCCGGTCTGCGATATTCTGGGTGGCCGCTTGCGCGACCGGGTACCCTTTGCCGCCTACTGCTTTTTCCGTTATCCCAACCCACAGACCGGCCACGGCGAGGTAAGGACAATAGAGCAGCTTGTCGCTAACGCTCGTTCACTCAAGGAACGCTTTGGCTTCACCTCCCACAAGCTGAAGGCCGGAGTCTTTCACCCCGATTACGAACTGGAAGCTTATCGCGCCCTCGCCGCCGCGCTCCCGGGCGATTCCTACCGGTTCGACCCGAACGGAGTCTGGTCCACCGAGCAGGCGATCCGGTTCGGCCAGGCAATCGAAGGCCTCCGGAACGATTACCTGGAAGACCCTGTCTATGGTCTGAACGGAATGAGGCGCACCCGGCAGATGATACGGGTTCCTCTCGCCACCAATACGGTCGTCGTGAATTTCGAGCAGCTTTCGGCCAACGTGCTGAACACGGCTGTCGATGTCATTCTGCTCGATACCACCTTCTGGGGCGGCATCCGGGCCTGCATAAAAGCTGCCGGCATCTGTGAGACGTTCCAGCTTGGTGTTGCCGTGCATTCCTCCGGCGAATTGGGAATTCAGCTCGCAACCATGCTGCATTTGGGCGCCGTGCTGCCGAATCTCTCATTTGCAGCCGACGCGCACTATCACCACCTCACGGACGACATCATTCAGGGCGGCCTGATGAACTATGAGAACGGCGCGATTCGGGTGCCCGAAGGCCCGGGGCTCGGCGTCACGCTGGATCGCGAAAAGCTGGGTTTATACAGCGAGCTCTACACACGCCTGGGCGGCTATCCCTACGACCAGGATCCGGGCCGGCCGGGCTGGACGCCGATTCTGCCGAATGACCGGTGGGCGGATGAAAAAAACGACAGGTTCGTATCTGTGCCGTTCTGAACATGAGGCGGAGCACTACTGCAGACAGGGGTATATCCGCCCGGCAGTAGCGGTTTTTATCACAAAGTACTCTGATAGGATTTTGTTGTGCCAATACAGTGCCAACCCTTGAATAATCGCGCCAAATCAAGTCAAATAGGAGCCACGGTGAAATAAAATCTTGTCAGGATCTGCCGCATCAGAAATAGATCTTTTACTGGAGGCATCCGCTCGCATCGGTAGCGAGCCCATGCTCGTGCAGGCTGCCACAGGCAATACCTCGATCAAGCTCGACGGCGTTCTCTGGATTAAAGCCTCCGGCAAATGGCTTTCTGATGCTGCGCAGGACGACATCCTGATCCCGGTAAACCTGGCCGAGACCCGAACGCGCATCGCACAGAATATCGATCCTGCTGGCCAGACCGTTGCGGTGCGGGGCAAGTCCCTGGGCACCTCCGTCGAGACCGCGATGCATGCCGTGCTGCCGCACCGAGTGGTGTTGCATGTGCACTCTGTGAACACCATCGCCTGGGCAGTTCGCGAGGACGGCCCTCACGAACTGGCGCTCCGCCTGAAAGGCATCAATTGGAAGTGGATTCCCTACGTTCCATCCGGGTTGAAACTGGCGGCGGCTGTACAGGCGGCATTGGCGAGCGCTCCCAAGGCAGAAGTGCTGGTGCTCGCGAACCACGGCCTGGTAGTTGGCGGCCCCGATTGCAAGTCTGCGGAAGCGCTGCTTCGGGAGGTGGAAAGCCGGGTAGCCATATCGCCCCGCCGCAGCCCCGAACCGGACTGGGCGCTGCTTTCCCGATTTGCTCACTCGGGGGTCTGGCGTGTCCCCCCGAGTATTGCCATCCATGCTATGGGGACGGACGCTGCGACCCGCCGAATGGTCTCCGGTGGCATTCTGTATCCCTGCCAGGCGATATTTTTGACCACTCAGGCGCGCACCTTCGATCGCACGCTCACGTCGGTGGACCTGGCTGGCGTAGATGAACCGTTCGTGCTCGTCGATGGGGAGGGAACGCTGGTGCGTCAAAGGCCCAATCCGACACAATCAGCCACCCTCTCCGGCCTGGCTTTGGTGCTGCAGCGCATCCCGGAAGCCGCGCCCCTTCGTTACTTGACAGATCAGCAGGTTCGCGAGTTGCTTTGCGCGGATGTCTACCACTACCGCGAGGTTGTGGAAGACAATGGCGCGGGTCATCTCACCTTGCGGCAGAACTCGACTCTCTCGGCCGATTTGCTAACATAGGAAAACGTCGTTACCGCACCTTTAGGCCCGGTTAGCTCAGTTGGTAGAGCGCCAGTTTTGTAAACTGGATGTCGCTGGTTCAATCCCGGCACCGGGCTCCATCCCACACAATCCGGGGCACGTGCACTAACCCCGCTTGTTCCCGATTACATAGTCTTTATTGGTCACCTGCCAGCCGCCCCGCAGCCAGATTACGGGCACGAACCGCTGGCGCAGCATCTGGTCTTAATCAGTGTGTATCGGCGTTTATCAAGCTCTCCGATGGGCATTCACATTACCGAGTACGCTGCATTATTGGTTTCTTTCAGCGGGCCGCTTCAAGACATCAATAAAGAGCAGGATCTTGCCAATCCGGAGTACTTTCATTCGGTTCGAACGAAAGCGGTTGCAGTACAAACGCAGTCGAGACGGGGTTAAGCTGGCGATTTAGTAACCCCAGCCTTCCTTTTACGCGGAAGACAATGGAAGTCGCTGCATCGCAGGGCTGGAAATGGCGGCGAAGCTCACTCGTGATCGCCGGACGCGCTAAACCCAAAACGTTGCTAACCGCTTTTGTGTTTACACTCCCCGTGATGATAGTATGGAATTTCCGAAGTGGTGACGAGTTCTGTTGTTTTCAGCAGTGAATCCAGCGACAGTTCCACCAGGCAAGCCCGCGAGCGAAGTTTTTAACTGAACCGCGCCTCGTAAGGCTTGAAAGTTTTACCCGGACAGGTGGCCGAGCGGCTAATGGCAACAGACTGTAAATCTGTCGCTCCTTGCGAGCTACGGAGGTTCGAATCCTCCCCTGTCCACCAAAGTTTTGTTCTTGTAACAAGCTGTTGTAGCTCAGTTGGTAGAGCGCGTCCTTGGTAAGGACGAGGTCACCAGTTCAATCCTGGTCAACAGCTCCAGATTTTTTGCTTGAGTAAGGAAAACGGTCCCCATGGCGAAAGAAAAATTTGACCGCAGTAAGCCGCACGTCAACATCGGCACGATTGGTCACATCGATCACGGCAAGACGACGCTGACGGCAGCTATCACGAAGGTGCTGGCGAAGCACAATCCGAAG
>JAUZEU010000560.1 GCA_030838885.1 Bryobacterales bacterium
GAAACGTCGCACCCGCGTGCTCCATTCCGCCGTAAGGGAACCCCGGAAGCAGAACCTGATCGTACTTCGGAAAGGGAAACGGCTGGGCAAAGAAGCTCACCATCTCGTTCATGCCTCGCCGCGTGTACGTCGCCACCTCCGGCCACTCTTCTTTGGCACGCGCCAACATGGACTTGCGAACGAACAGCCGCAGCGCTCCGGGCGCGTCCAGTTGCTCGAACGGGCCCGCCGCGAATGCGAACAGATACGTGCTGATGGGTTGCGTCTCATCGAACCGGAACACCCGGTTCTCCACATGCTCCCGGGTATTCGAGACCACCGTCCAGCCTTCTGGGACACTCGCCTCCAGCGTGAAGCGGCCCTTCAAATCCGGCTGATCGAAGCAAGGGAACGCCAGGCTGGCATCCATCGGAACGAACAACGTATATAAATACTCCCGCGAATCCACTGGATCGGTGATTCTCGTCACCGCCCGATTGGCCTGTGCGATAGCCGAGTCGAAATCGAGTTCCACGCGGTTCGATCCCTGATGCAGCAACAAGGCAGCGATCACGATATGCCCGTTCACCTGCTCCGGCGCAGCTGCCGAACCATTCACCACAACGCGGCTGATGTGCCCGTTCGTGACCGCGCCGGTCGCGTCGAGATCGCGAAAGTCGATCACCAGCGGCGCGTCATTATTGGAAAGCGAGAAGGTGATCGCCTCGTGGCCCGTAAGCCTCGCCGCGTGCTCCCGAAGTGCAATCGACAGGTTGTAGCGAACGCCGGAAACCACCCTGGCACGCGCTTGTGCCAGCCCGGCAGAAACACCGGCTTCGGGGCCCTGGCCCTGCAAGACAGCACCGCAAAACACCACAACCGTAACCGAAGACAGAGCGCGCATTTCTAATAGTATGAAGCTCCGACCTCCTCGCATCCGCTACACTGACCTTCATTACCGTATGCGAGTCGCCATCATTCTGCTCTCCCTCTGTATCTGCTCGTTTGCCAAACGAGGCACCACGCCCGAAGACTACTTCGCCTTCGAAACCATCGGCGATCCCCATCTCTCGCCCAATGGTCACGAAGTCGCCTATGTGCTGACCACAATTGACCAGAAGAAGAACCGCCGCATTTCGTCCATCTGGCTCGTCTCAGCTGACGGCCAGTCCGCCCCGCGCCGCCTCACCTCCGAAGGCTTTGACGCCACCTCTCCCCGCTGGAACCCCGACGGAACCAAACTCGCATTCCTCTCCACCCGCAACGTGGAAGAAGGTGGCCGCCCCCAGATCTTCATCCTGCCCATAGCCGCAGGCGGCGAAGCCACCCAACTCTCGCACCTGAAAAACGGCCTGAACTCCATCGAGTGGTCTCCCGACGGCCAACGCTTCGTGGCCCTCAGCCGCACCGGGCCCAGCGACACCGTCACCGAACGCAAGAGCGACGTCCGCCACTACAGCCGCATCTCATACAAATTCAATGACACCGGCTGGTATGACGATAAACGCAGCCACCTCTTCGTCATCGATGCTCTCAAAGGCGACGCAAAGCAGATCACCAATGGGAACGACTGGAACGATACAGACCCCCAATGGTCCCCCGATAGCAAGCGCATCGCCTTCGTTTCGGACCGCACCGGCAAGGAGTATGACGCCGGTCACAACAAAGACGTCTGGGTCGTGGCGGCCGCCGGTGGCGCGCTCCAGGCCATCTCCAATCACCCCTTCGATGACATCCAGCCGCGCTGGTCGCCCGATGGGCAGCGGATCGCATTCTCCGGCCAAACCAGCCGCCGCGAACTGCCGAAGCTCTACATTGCGCCCTCCACCGGCGGCGAAGCGAAACTTGCCGCCGATGGCCTGGACCTCATTCCAACCGTGCTCGCCTGGGGACCCGGCCCGAATGAACTGCGCTTTGACACCGGCGTCAAAGGCCAGGACCATGTCTTCCGGGTCGACCTGACAACCCGCCGCGTGTCGCCCATCACCGCCGGCGAGCGCGCGGTTCGCGCGTTCGAAGCCAGCGAAAAGGCCGGTCGCATGATCTACCTCGCCAATGATTTCCGCCACCTCGACGACCTCTACATCTCGAACCTCGACGGCAGCAATGAGCGCCAGCTTACGCATCTCAACACAAAGCTCTGGGCCGACCTGGATCTCGCGAATGTCGAGCGCCTCCGCTACAAAAGCAGTGACGGCTGGGATATCGATGGCTTTCTGGTCAAACCCGTTGGCTGGGAGCCAGGCAAGAAGTACCCAATGGTCCTGAGCGTTCACGGCGGCCCCGCTGGCCAGTACGGCGTGGATTGGTATCAAGAGTTCCAGGTCTACGCGGCCAAAGGCTGGGCAGTGTTCTTCTGCAATCCGCGCGGCTCCACTGGCTACGGTCAGGAATTCGAGCGAGGCATTGTAAACAACTGGGGCGGCATGGATTACACCGATGTGATGACCGGCGTCGATGCCGCGCTGAAGAGCAATCCATGGATCGACGCGGACCGTCTCGGGGTTACCGGGGGCAGCTACGGCGGATTTATGACCAACTGGATCGTGGGCCACAACAACCGCTTCAAAGCCGCTGTCACTCTCCGCAGCGTCTCCAACTTCATCAGCGATGACGGCACCCGCGACGGGGCCTACGGCCACGAAGACGACTTCAAAGGCTTTCTCTTCGACGAGTTCGACCAGTACTGGAATGCCTCCCCGCTCAAGTACGCGAAGAACGTGAAGACTCCCACGCTCGTGCTCCACTCCGATAACGATTACCGCGTGCCTCTCGAGCAGGGCGAGCAGTGGTTCCGCGCGCTCCAGCATTATGGCGTGACCTCGGAGTTCGTGATCTTCCCGCGCGAGAACCACAACCTCACGCGCTCCGGAGAGCCGAAGCACATCGTCGAAAGCATGAACTGGCAGCTCTACTGGTTCACCAGGTACCTGCTGGGCGACACCGAAGTCAAACCGCCGGACGCCTTCTAACGCTGCAGAATCCGCGCAATCGTCTCCTGCCGGTAACGAAAGATTTCATGCAGTTGCCGGCGGACCAGCAGGGCATGAGCCAAACGCCCGAAGATGCTCCAAGGCAGACGGTACTCCACGCAGTCCCGAATCACTACCCCGGCGCTTGTCTCTTCAAACGTGTGCGTGTGCCGCCACAGCGAGTACGGCCCGCGGGACTGCTCGTCGACGAACTTAGTCGGCGGATCGTACTCGGAGATGACCGTCTTCCACTTCATCGGCAAACCCATCCAGCGGATCACGTACTCGATCTCCGCCCCCTGTCGCATCCGAATACCGTCCGGATCCACAATCCGGAAATTCAGCCACGGCGGCGTAATCTTCTCCAGATTGCGGGCGTCTTCAAAGAAACGAAAGACCCGCTCCAGCGGTACGCGCGCGGTCATGGTGGATTCAAGCCGGTACGTCACTCATATTTTTGATGTCACAATAGCTGGGAGCGAATTAATTTTATGATCCGGAAGTGGCTTTTCGCGCTGATTGTAGTTCCGGCGTTGGCCTTTGAGCCGCCTGCCAAACCCACACCGCGCGAGAAAGCCCTCCAGCTTCTGGACGGTGTGGTCGAAACCGCCGCGGCAGCACAGCCCCAGGTAGCCGCTGCGGCCCTGCTCTACGTGGGCCAGACCTACGATCTGTTCGACTCGAAGAAGGCGGTGGAATATCTGCGCCAGGCATTCGCCTCCACCGCTGCCATCCCGCCTGGAGAGGATACCCGCCGCGCAGGTCTGCAGGCCCGCATCGCCTCCGCCACCGCCCCGCTCAGTCTGCCGGACGCCATTGAAATGCTGAAGCAGATTGAGGTCGCGCCCGATTCTCACGGCGACCCGCGGCAAGCAGCTCTCAGTTCGGTCCTCTCCCGTCTGTTGGGAAAGCAGCAGTTCGATGCGGCTATCGAACTGGTGAACAGTGTGGGCGTGACTGGACCCTATCCCTTCGCCGCAGCCCGCCAGATATTTGAAAAGCTGCCGCCGGATGACAACCGCAGGCTCTCTATCTTCGCGTACGCGATGTCGGCCTACGCGCTTCGGCCCGCCCCGGCCTTCGGTGAATTCCTTGCCCGTCGCTGGAAGGAACTGCCGCGCTCCATGGTTCAGACCGCTCTCGGCCACGTGATTGAGAACATCCTCAACGACAAATCGACCGACTTCCTGAGCCTCACGATTTCGAGCGAGAAGGGCTCCGCCAGTCTGCACAACCGTCAGGACGCGGCGCTCTTCGACCTCATGCACGTGGTCCGCGAAATCGACCCCAAACGCGCCGACGAAATCCTGGAGTCCCGCAAGGCGCTCGCAGAGCTCTTGCAGAAGTTCCCGGAAGGCAGCCTGGGAATGGGCGACAAGCTCAGCCGCAACAGCACGGGTGGCGGCAACAGACCGGATCCTTCCATGCAGCAGCAGATGGCCCTTGATGGCCAGGCCAACACCATTGCAGAACAGGCGATGTCCGCCCTCGGCAAGAAGGAGCCTCTTAAAGCAGTAGATCTCGCCAAAACCATCCCGGTCCCGGAGCGCCGCGTCGAAGTACTGACCCGCATTGCGTCCTCGGCCGGGGCGCTCGATCCCACCACGGCGAAGGCCATCATTGGAGAATCCATAGACGGTCTGAAAGATGTGAAGAACATTCAGGCCCGCGCGGTCAGCTGGAACAACATCGCCGAAGCCGCCCACCGCGCCGGCGATGACAAACTCGCGTGGGAAGCCCTTGATCACTCGCTTGCGGACAGCGCCGAACTCTATAAGGCCGACTCAGATTCCGACTCGCCAAACGAAGCCCTGCGTGATGAATGGCCCTCCACCAACGCATACCGCCGGGCCGTCATCACCGCAACCAAGCTCATGGGGATTGACGCGGAACCCTTACTGGCTCAGATCTCCGATCACGATCTCGCGCTCTTCGCCCGAGTCGAGATGGCGCAGGCTTTGCTGGAACGCCCGCACGAAAGCTGGTCGACCTCGGTCAGCCGCCACTCCAAATCTAAATAACTACAGCCCAACGCCCTTCCGATAGCGGCCGATAAACATATCCCGGCTCTTGACCTGCCGCGCGAACCAGGAATTCGTGAAGTCGCCAAACGGCAGATGCCCCGTCCCGTGCCGCCGCCCCAGCGTGACCAGCATCGTTTTGCTGTCGGTAGCTGGATGATATACGGCTTTGACGGAAACCCCGCGCACCAAGCGCCGAAGATTCTGAATCACAACCGCCGCGTGCTTCCCCGCCCACAACCCCATCTTCGGCTCAGGAAGCGAAGTAACATCGCCGACTGCGAAGACGTTTTCCGCTCCGCTGACACGCAGATGCGCGTCCACCGCGATCCGCCCGGCGCCACCCGAAGAACCCGTACACCACAGCACAACATCCGCCTCGCACAAGACATCGGTGCCCAGCCGAACCTCCGCACCCCGCTTCCTGAGCAGTTCCAAAGCATACCGCTGCGGACCCGGAGTCAGCCCGGGCAGCAACGCGTCTCCCCGATGAGCCAACGTCAGCCGCTTGCCCGGCAGATCCTCCAGGATCTCCCCGGCAACCTCCACCCCCACCGGCCCGCCGCCCACAATCAAAACATGGTTAGCCAGCCGGATCCGCTCCGCCCACTCGCGAAGACCCGAACTGCGCTCCCCGGCCGTGCCACCGGACGCTTTGATCAGTTCCCCCGAATATCCCGCGCCCGTGGCGATCACCAGGTAATCGAACGGCACCTCGCCCGAATCCGTCCTCACGAAACCCGGTCGGAATGACTGAAAGGATCCACGAATCAGCGCGACTTTCGGCAAGAAATCCGCAAATGGAATGACCGCTTCACGCGCCCGATCCGGCTCCACCAGCATGCGTGGCACCGCCATCGGGACCTCGAAGAAGTTCTTCGGATCAATGAGTGTGACGTCGGCCTCGTGCTGCAGCGCAAACGCGATCCGATGCCCGGCGAGCCCGCCACCGGCAATCACAACCCGGCGCAAACTATTGGCCGAACTGCTTCACGTCGATGATGGCCCGCTCATGCGTCCCCTCGCCCACCACAACGTCGCCCATCATAGCCCGTACATTGAACTGGACGCGGCGCTTCACAACTCCGGTCAGTTCCGCGTGAAATACGACAGTGGCGCCCATCGGAGCAGCCTTCCGGTGATACACATTCACGTGCGTCCCCACCGTGTCCTGACCCGCCTCCAGCGCCGGAAGAGCCAGTTCGCGACAAGTTCGCTCCATGAAAAGGATCATTTGGGGGGTCGAAAGCACCCGGGCCCCACCAGGCCCAAGAAAATTGATGGCATTATCCTCGCCCACCACAAGGGTGAACTTCGCCGTGCGATCAGGCAGACTTCAGGCCCGCCACAACGCCCTTCATGTACGCGAATGACTTCTGCATCCCAGGCATCGGATCATCCGCGAAGATCTCATACTCCAGCGAACAAATACCTTGGTATCCCACCTTCTTCAGTTGCTTGAAGATCTCCGGTATCGGAATCTTGCCGTCGCCCACCGGCACCTGACTGTCGCGCTCCTTCAGGTTCGCCAGATCCTTCATGTGCAGCTCAAACAGCCGCGGCCCTGCGTCCGAAATGGACTGCACCACGTCTGCGCCCGTCCTCACCGTGTGGCCGATATCCATGCAAAGCCCCATTCGCGGGTCCATGCCCTTCACCGCATCCAGCACGCTCTTCGGAGACGGAAAGTGCTTGTCCTCCGGGCCATGATTATGGATCGCGATCTTAATATCGAACTCCTTGGCCAGTTTCTCCACCGCACCGAGATTGTCGTTGGTCGGCGCGCAGATAATCATAGGAAAACCCGCCGCTTTCGCGTACTCGAAATGCTTGCGCAGGCCGGCTTCATCCGCCTCCGGCAGACCCACATTACCTCCGCCAATGACCTTCAGCCCCGCCTTATCGAAGGCCTTCCGCCCCGCGGCCACAGCGGCCGGCGAATCCGTCTGCGGCAGATGGAACTCCTTAACATCCACATACTCGATACCCAGCTGCTTCACGTACTTGATGCAGAGATCTCGTTGGAAACTGCGGAACGAATACGTGGCGACGCCCAGCTTGATCTCACCCGGGCCAAACTCCGCCGCCTCGGCAAAAGGGACCGCAAGCGCGGCTGAGCTGAAAAGGAAGTTCCTGCGTTTCATCAGAGAGATGATATCGCAACTGCGCCGTTATGATGGTGGAGGTGCAAATGCAAACGCTGTACGTGCGTCCACAACGGACCCTTGGCAGCGAATATTGAACTAACCAAACAAATGAACAGATTTTCTCTTCTTCTATCTATCGCCGTCCTGCTCTCGGCATGTTCCGGCTCAAAGGACGCCAGCGCACAGAAAGCGCCTTTGTCGGAGACAGCCCCTGCTAACTTCCGGGTCAACTTCGACACCTCACGAGGACCCGTCGTAGTCGAAATCACGCGCGATCTGGCCCCGCACGGCGCCGACCGCCTTTACAGCCTGGTCAAGGCCAAATACTTCGATGGAGCACGTTTCTTCCGCGTCGTGCCGAACTTCATGGTGCAGTGGGGCATGGCGGCGGATCCCGCCGTTTCCAGGAACTGGGACGTGCCAATTCCAGACGATCCGGTCAAGGAGACGAACGCCCGCGGCACGATCAGCTTCGCTGCCACCAGCCAGCCGAACAGCCGTTCGACCCAGATGTTCATTAACTATGCCGATAACGCCAGGCTCGACGCTATGGGTTTCGCGCCGCTGGGAAAGGTTGTCAGCGGTATGGACATCGTCGACCAACTCTACTCGGAAGATCGCGAAAAGCCCGACCAGATGATGATTAAGGAACTGGGCAACACGTATCTCGAAAAGGAATTCCCGCACCTCGACTACATCAAAACCGCCCGAATTTCCCAGTGATCACACGTGCCGCGTTCCTGGCCTCTTTCACAATCTGCGTCGCCTTCGCACAGAATGACTCAGCAAAGAGGCCGGGAACTCTTCCGCTCCTGCCAGGGCTGCCACAACACTGCTTCCGACGAGCGCAGGATGGGGCCATCCCTGCGCAGTTTCTTCGGCAAAGTGACCCTCCGCAACGGCAAACACGCGGATGACGAAAACGTGCGCGAAATCATTCTCGAAGGTTTCAACGGCATGCCGTCTTTCCGCTACTCATTACGGACCGCGGAAATCGACGACCTCATGGCGTACCTGCACACTCTGACCGGCAAACCCACTGGAGCCGAAGTCCCGCCCGGCGTCGCCTACTTCAAAGCCTATTGCCTGCGCTGCCACAATCCCGATTCCCGTACCTCCACCGCTCCCGACCTCCGCGGCCACTATAAACCCGAAAACGCCGCACTCATCGAAGACGGCCATGCCGGTGCTCCAGCCCTCAAAGACTGGTTAAAGGACACTGAGCGCCGGATCCTGTTCGAGTACCTCAAGACTTATTGATGACCCACTCTGTCAGTGTTCCGGGCCGCGTCAATCTGATCGGTGAACACATTGACTACCTCGGATTCCCCGTGCTCCCGATGGCGCTGACCCGCCGGATCCGGCTCGACTTCACCCCACGCTGTGACCGCCGAATTCGTGTCAGCGGTCCGGATTACGGCGAACGCGAATTCGAATGGACTCCCGATCTTCCACCGTACGCTCAGGGCGATTTTGGCAACTACCTCAAAGCCGCCGCGCAGGCGGTATCAATCCGATGGGGCATCTCAAACGGCTTCGATGGAACTCTGACCAGCACCCTCCCCCCAGCCGCCGGACTCAGTTCCTCGTCCGCCCTGGTAATCGCCGTCACTCTTGCCCTGCTCCGAATCCGGGACATCCGCCCCGAATTTGAGCCGTTGATGGAGGTTCTCCCCGAAGGTGAACAATACGTTGGCACCCGTGGTGGGGGCATGGACCACGCGGTTTGCCTCGCCGGACGCGCCCGCTGTGCGATCCGCATCGACTTCAACCCTGCCCGCGTACACGCCGAATCGATTCCTCCCGCCTGGGACTTCTTCGTCGCACACAGCCTGCAGCGCGCCGAGAAATCCGGTGCAGCCCGCGAAGCCTACAACCGTCGCCGCGCGCTTTCCAGACAGGGTGACCCAACCGCCCTCCGCCACGCCAACAGCGAACGCGAGCGCGTCGAAAACGCTATCCAGGCTATGCGCGCCGGAGACCTGTCCCGCTTCGGAGCCTTACTGAACGAATCCCACAACAGCCTCCGCGACAATCTCCAGGTCAGTTGCGACTGCGCCGACCATTTGGTCGAAGCCTGCCGCCGCGCCGGAGCCAGCGGAGCAAGAATCATGGGAGCCGGATTCGGCGGCTACGTAGTCGGCCTTTGTGAAAGGCGCGACACAAACGAACTGCTCGCCAGACTCGACCGGGATCATTTCAGCCACTTGCCCAAACGCAGCGGCTTCCCCGATTACCTGATGCAGGTGGAAGCTGGAGACGGGGCACTGTTCCTGTGATTCGAAAAGCAATCGTTCTGGCAGCAGGCAAAGGCACGCGCATGGGCGCCCTGACCGAAGACATTCCGAAACCCATGCTGCCCATTGAAGGCCGCCCCATGCTCGAATACATCGTAGGGCGCCTGCAGCAATCGGGTATCCCGGAGATCTTACTCGTCGTCGGCTATCGCCACGAGATGATCGAGAACCATTTCCGCAGCGGCTTCACCGGCATCTCATACGTCCTGCAGCACGTAATGGAGGGCACCGCATCCGCCCTAGAACTCGGACGCGAATTCGCCGCCGGAGAGCCCTTCCTGCTCACCTACGGCGACATCATCACAGCTGCCGCAAACTACCGCGGCATCTGCCAAGTGCTTCTAAACAATGACGCCGCCGGAGTAGTCGGCGTGAAGAAGGTGGAAGATCCATGGCAGGGCGCGGCAGTCTACGCCGGTCCCGCAGGCGTGGTGACTCAAATCATCGAAAAGCCACCGAAAGGAACCTCCGCCACGAACTGGAACAGCGCCGGCCTCTACGCATTCTCACCAGTGATCTTCGACGAAATCGACGCCGTCCCGAAATCTCCCCGCGGAGAATACGAGATCACCACCGCTATCCAGCAACTGATTGAACACCACCGCCCGGTCCGTCTCTACGACATGCAGGGAGCATGGCGCGACGTAGGACGCCCCGAAGACCTCACTCGGGCCGGAGAGGATCTTGCGGCATCGCAGGAATAATCCCTTGCAGATATTTCCGATTGCGGTTAAAAATCGGAATCTCCAGATCGATGACCCAACCAGCCGCCTCGTCCCGGCGCACCGCCCTGCCCCGCTTAAAATCCGCTGCCTGCTTCGCCCAGTTCACACCCTTCGAGTGCAGCATGTCATGCTTTTCAGCCGTCGACTTCCCCGCCAGTTCCCCATGCGGAAAATGCGCAGAAGCCAGCATGTTCAGGCTGTTCGCGGAAGCATCCAGTTGCCGCCAAAGAAAATAATTCTCCACTTCACTGCGCTGCGAAATCACCATCACCCGCGAGTCGAAAGCGGCGGGCGACTTTTCCCCGTTGGACCCAAACGCCCAATTGAAAGCCCCTGTAAACAGGCTCGCCGAAACTGACACGATCTTCTGCACATTGCCATCGAACCAGAGCGCCGCATCCTCCCGTTCAAAATCCGTCAGCAGAAACGAATATTCATCGCTCTGCCCATAAGCAAACCGGCACCCGATCATTTCCTGGCACAAGTAAAGCGCAGCCTGATCCAGCGCATCGGCTAAATGCCGGCAATACGGCCGCTCCAGACCCGCCGTGAACTTATGGAACCCGCGCCCGTCGATCCGGATAACCACATGCGTGCGACGCGGCAACTGCAGCCGCAGGGCATCTTCGTAGTCCCGTTTCATGCGGCGTCCCAGGTCGTCTTTCATGCGCTCATTCGATTGTGGCAAACTCGTGTTTCATGCGGGTCGTCCTCGATACCAACGTTTTGCTCTCCGCATGTCTCAAGCCGGACGGCCTGGAAGCACGCATGGTCGCCCTGGCGCTGGCGGGAACGCTGGATGCCTGCGTGACCCCACAGACCTGGGCGGAATATCAGGATGTGCTCTTTCGCGACAAATTCGTTGCCGTCCGTCCGCGCGCCGAACTCATCCTGCAGGCTCTCGAAACGCATGCGGTGCGGTTCACCGCCGGCGAGCACCTCACCGCAGCGTCCGACGAAGACGACAACCGCTTCCTCGAATGCGCAGCGGCCGCGGGCGCGGAATACCTGGTCACCGGCAACCTGCGACATTACCCGGCGGCCCACGGCAGCACGCAGGTGGTAAACGCGCGCGGCTTTTTCACACTGCAGTCACCACGGTTGTAAAATGACCTTGCGGCGGTGGCCCGCTGCACTATGGATCAATCGGCAACTTCAGCTCAAACGGTTCAGGACGCAGCTCAACTGTCGCTGGTCAACGCAGCCGGCGAGATTCAACAGTTGCGCAACACCGTCGCAGCCATGCGCGAACAACTGGAGACGGTGCGGTTTGCCGAACAGCAAAAGGCCCAGCAGGCAGTAGCCGGCGCCAATGAAGAACTGGTGCAACTCAGAGCGACTATACAGGCCCTTCGCGATGAAATGGAGCGCCAAAAGGCAAAGCACGACGACGCCTTGCAAGCCGTGCAGAATGCCGCGCGAAACGAGATGAGGCAGCTTCAGCTCACCATTCTGGAGCTGCGCGAATGCCTGGAGGCTGCGGGTGGCAAGTAGGCCGCCAGTCACAGGTCAGTCAACGAAGATTGCCAGCCGCGCCCGCAGAAGAACCCAGCAAACCGGCCTGCTGCTCAAAATTGCCACCAAAGTAGCGGCCGCCGAAACACTCGACGAAATCCTTCGGTACATCGTGGAAATAAGCGTTCAGCAGACCGGAGCCGAACGAGGCACTCTCTTTCTGAACGATGAAAAGACCAGCGAACTCTACTCGCGCGTCGCTCAGGGCGTGGGCTTCCGCGAACTTCGGCTTCTGAACGATACCGGTATCGCGGGCCACGTCTTCCAGAGCGGTGAAGGCATCATCATCGATGATGCCTATACGGACACCCGCTTCAA
>JAUZEU010000573.1 GCA_030838885.1 Bryobacterales bacterium
GTACTTGTTGTCCTTGGGTTTTGTATCGCGGGAGGGGCCGGAATCCACTATCTGCGTTACCCTGAATTTGAAGTGGCTGGCATGCTTATATTTCGGGGAGAGTTGCGCCGGGCTTTTCAGAAGAATCTGCGACTGGAGCAACTCACTATTGCACTGGAACGTACGAAGAACGAAGAGGAATGGTGGAAGACTGTGGCTGATGCGGCTCGCGAAGAGCCCTGGGTCCGCCTGACGTGGTCGGGCAGGCAGCCACCGCGTGAAATCGTGCTGTCTCCGGGGGAGCCGCACTGGTCGTTCCAAATCGCGCTGGGAGAGGGTGAAGCTATTCAGGTTGAGGGCGCCGCAATGGAATCGACGGGCGCCACAGTGCGTCCTGCGCTGGATCTGATCGGCTTCTCGCAGGTTTTGCGGCGAACGCTGGCAGCCAGGCGTGAGCATCCTGCGCTGTTGTGAACAGCCCAGGTATGGAGCGCTATTCTTCCTGGCACAGATTAGTCGACCTTCTGCTGACAACCGCCGGCTTCGCCATCGCCTTGCTCCTGTACAACTGGCTGCTGCAGGGCGGTCTCAGCGTGCGGGAGATGCTGATTGGCTCAGGTTCATCGGTCCTGGGTGTTTGGCTGGCGATTCAGCTGAAAGACTGGCGCAAGAGCGGAACAGAGAGTGAATGGGTGGTGGCGGTAGAGCAGTTTTGCTTCGGAACCGGCGTTAACCTCCTGTTGCACGCTCTTCTGACTTACGGCTTTCTTGTGCGCCGTACGCCCTTTCTGATTATCACGGGAAGCCTGATTTCAGCTTTTTTGCTGGCCGGCGCGCGCCGGTGGGTGTTTGAGCGCATGCAGTTGGAATCCCGCGTTCTGATGGTCGGATTCGATTCGGTAGCGCAAAAGATCGTGAGAGCGATGCGGCTTCCGTTGCTTGGTGTGATTGGCGCGTCTCCGGGCCAGGATACTGCAAACGTGCCCGCCCTGGGAGGCATGGAAACATACAAGGCTGTCATTGATGCCTTCCGTCCCACACACCTTGTGGTGAGCGTCAAGGACTGGCAGAGCCGCGTCGACGTTTGCGATATACTCCAATACCGCTTAGCTGGGATGGTGGTTGAGGAAGTGCAAACGGTTTATGAGAAGCTGTTTACCCGGATTTGTTGCGAACGGCTGCAGCCGATGGACTTATTGCTGTCCTCCGCGCTGCGGGGCGACAGCCGGACTATGGCCATTCAGGCCGTTTACACGAATCTGGTCGCATTGTTTCTGCTTCTGCTACTGTCCCCGGTGCTGGTTGCAATCAGTATTGCGGTCGGCTTGTTCTCCGGCCCGGGGCCTGTGTTTGAAAGCATCGAATGCGCGGGATTCCAGTACATACCGTTCCGGTTACTCCGATTCCGCACGACCCGGCACGACGGTAGTGCGGAGGTGACGCGAGTGGGTCATATCATTAAAGGGCTACGTTTGGCCAACCTGCCCCAGCTCATCAATATCGTACGCGGCGATATGGCCCTGGTAGGCCCTTTGCCCGTTCGCCGGGAATTTGCGAGCTATCTTACGGCCATCATGCCCTTCTACTCGCACCGGTTTTCCGTTAAGCCTGGTATCATGGGCTGGGCCCGGATGCACGGGCCGCGGCACTCTGTGGCTGACGAATGCAAACAGGTGGAATACGACCTCTACTACATTAAAGAGGGGTCGCTCTGGATGGACCTCGAAATATTCTTCCGAATGCTGCCTGGTGGCGTAGGGAACCTCTGGCGGAAGGGCGCGCGTTAAAGCCGAATGGCGTACGTCATCTGGGCAATTGCCACGGCAGGCCTGCTCTATATCCTTCTTGGATACCCCATTCTTCTAAGCCTGAATAAGGGCCGGAGACTGCCGCCGGTGGCTAAAGACCCTGTCTTCGAGCCCTCGGTAACCGTGATAGTTGCGGTATACAACGGTGCCGCTCAACTGCGTGCCAAGCTGAAGGTACTGTTTGCGCTCGCTTACCCGGCGCATCTTTTGGAAATCATCATCGTGTCGGACGGGTCAACGGACGATACCGACGCCATTGCGCAAGAGTATTCGAAGCAGGGAGTGATTTTGATTCGGGCGCCGCGCGGCGGCAAAGCCGCCGCTCTGAATTACGGGATCGCAAGGGCTGCAGGCCAGGTGCTGTTCTTCACGGATGTTCGGCAGGCGCTGCACCCGGACGCTCTGCGCCATCTGGTAAGCAATCTCGCGGACCCCACAGTGGGCGCCGTGACCGGTGAACTCAGGCTGGTGAAGGGGGATCAGGGCGAGCAGGCGGACATGGATCTTTACTGGCGGTACGAGCTCTGGGCCCGCCTTCGCCATTCTCAGATCGACTCTGTTTTCAATACCACCGGCTGTATCTATGCGATCCGGCGGGAACTGGTGTCTCCGATTCCCACGGATACGCTGACTGATGATGCGGTGCTTCCGCTTCGCGTTTTCTTTCGGGGCTACAGGGTAATTTACGACCCTGCAGCGATCGCTTACGACGACCCCGCTTTGACGGGCACCGAGTTTCGCCGGCGGTTCAGAACACTTGCCGGCCTTTGGCAGGTGCACTCGCGTTTTCCGGAACTGTTCACGAGCGCTAATCGGATGCGCTGGCATTTTCTCTCACACAAGTTTGGCCGACTGGCGCTTCCCTGGACGATACTTTCGGCAATTGGGGCTACCCTGGCGATGCCGGAGTCACTGTTCCGGAGTGCGTTGCTGGTTTGTGAAGCGATCCCGTTCGCGCTCGGGCTTCTGAATCTTGTGATTCCTTCGGGGTGGGCGATCAAGCGGCTGTGTTCTCCGGCTCAGACCTTTGTGGTGATGAATGCGGCATCGCTGAGCGCGATTGCCGTTTTCTTCATGCCGGCGACTCAAATCTGGAAACCAACACAGGTGCAGACAAGCAAAAAACGCGGCGCGGATATCTGACCCATCCTTTTGGGAAGCTACGGTCTTTCAGACCGCGGCAAGATCGCCGACCAGGACTTTCCTCAGCCAAAGCATGAGCACCATGGAGTCGAGGGACGCCGAGAGGTGCTTCATGTAGTAAAGATCGTATTCGAGCTGGCAGACGGAATCATAGGGATCCAATTCCTTCCGGTGGATCTGTTCCCAACCTGTCAGTCCGGGCTTTACGCGGTGCCGCTGATTGTAGAAAGGAATTTCCTGGCTGAGTCTCGCGGCAAATTCCGGCCGCTCAGGTTGCGGCCCTACCAGAGCCATTTGCCCCGCGAGCACATTGAGCAGTCGCGGCAGAGTGTCGAGCCCGGTGCGCTCCAGAAACGGCCTTTGCTCGTCTGAACTGCCGGACCGCGGGCGTTTGCGCCCCGGACCAGTGCGGAAACCGTACATAGTGAACGGGACGCCATGGAGGCCAACGCGCTGGTGTCGCAAAAGCACCGGTTCCCGGGACGACAACTTCAGGCAGATCACAACAAGCAGAATCACCGGTGACAATACGACGGCTGCCAAAAAGGCAATTACGGTCGAATAGAAGAATTGTGTCTTGCTGTCGAGCGAGCGCGGTTCGAAAGTGTCGGAGAAGACGAGATCCCGGGGCCACACTTCGCACGCGCAGACTCTGCCGAACGCGTTTTCGTAGAGAGTGGCTGCTTCCTGTGTATGGACACCGCCGAAATAAAGTTCGAGAAACTCGTCCGTCCACCATGGCTTAATCGCCTCACGCTTTCCAATGACGATGGATGATGGATGAGTTGCTTCTATCGCGTCATCGAGGTCCGCATGTGTACCGAGGTGAGGAAGGGATGCCGGCGCCCCGCTATCGATTCCATCATCCAGATAGCCGACAGGGGCAAGTCCCAGTTCGGGATGCAGGGAAAGGTATTCTGTCACCTTGCGAATAGTGGGAGACATACCCAGGAAGATCAGGCGCGCTGTTCCGCGGCCGTCCACGGCCGCCGCGGCAAACAGGAGCCGCCAGCAGAAGAGGAATACCAGCGCCAGAATGCTTCCAAGGATCATGGCCTTCCGGGGAAGCGCGAAATCGTGACTCAGGTAGTTGAAAATGCCCTGCACCACGAAGCCGACGCCAAAAATCATGGACAGTTCCTGCACCAGAGCTATTTTGTTGCGGATGTGCACGTGCGTGTACAGATCACGGAAGTAGAGGCCAAGCAGGATGGTGAAAACGACGAACAGGATGCGCAAAGCGCCGGAGTCTATCCGCAGAAAAGCGTCGAAGTCGACAAGATCGGGATCAAGCCAGGCGGCAAAGAGATAGCAGGCAGTAATCAGGAAGCTTTCCGAAATGAAAAGTGTGAGTATGCGTGAGGGGATGGCAACGCTGAAAATCCGAATCATTTCAGTTGAGGGGGTCTGGAGCCGGGAACCCGGTCAGGATAGCGCATTTGCGGGATTTGCCAGGCACGAAAGTGGCTCGTCAGAAAAGCGAATCCGCAATGAGCGCCGGATCCATCAGCCGCATGCGGATGAACTGGGCGAGTATGTGCATGACCGACTGGTGAACGTCTTCCACCACGCCGTAGTTAGAGGCGGGGACATGAATGTTGATGTCAGCCAGTTTCGCGGACCGGCCGCCCTCGAAGCCGGTGAGGGCGATACTTTGAACGTTGTGACCAGAGGCCCACTGGATGGCGCGCACAATATTTTCGGAATTCCCTGAGGAACTGATGGTCATCAAGGCGTCGCCGTCGCGCGCCGCTGTGCGCAGCTGATACGCGAATATATCGGCAAAATCCATGTCGTTCCCGATTGCCGTAATGAGTTCGACATGGGAACTCAGGCTTACGACCCTGGGTCTGAGCACGGTGCCGGTCTGAATTCCTTTGGAAAAATCGCAGAGCAGGTGATTCGAGATGGCCGCTGAACCCCCATTTCCGCAGACGTAAAGGGTGTGGCCGGATGAGAAGAGCTCAGCGAGGAAATCGGCTGCTTTCCCGATGGAGGAAGGGTCCATGCCAGCCGCTGCGGCGGCAAGGTTGCCGAAATAACCGGCGCAGAAATCTTTCGCCCGCGTGTAGTTTTGACCTGGAAATTTCACTGCGTCTGTTGGGACGATTGTACCAATCGCGGCAACCCAACCCTAGCCGGGGCCTGAGGTCGGAGTATATTGAAGGGAAGAAGACCGTAGTTGTCTCATGTAACCAGTCGCACGTATGTCCGAAAATCCCTTACTTGCTGTTTCCTATAAAATCCCTTTCGATCAGATTCGGGCGATCCATGTCGAACCCGCAGTGCGGGAACTGATCGGGCGGGCGCAGGCGCGGATCGACGAGATCGTCGCGAACTCCGCTGAGCGCACGTACGAGAACACGATGCTGGCGCTTGAAGCGGCAACGGAAGACCTGGATTTTGCGCTTGGCGTGGTGCGTCATCTGGAAGCAGTGGCAACGAGTCCTGAACTGCGTGCAGCCTGGAACGTGGTGGAGCCGGAAGCGAGTGCGTTTTATTCGCAAATCCCCTTGAATGCGGGGCTTTGGAAGCAACTGCAGCGTTATGCCGAGACGGATGAGGCGAAGGCACTGACAGGCCCGCGGCGTCGCTTTCTCACGAAGACACTGGATTCATTTCGCCGGCACGGCGCCGAACTGGATGCGGCCGGCAAGACACGTCTCGCTGAGATCGATGTGGAACTGACCCGGATAACCACGAAATTCTCGGAAAATGTGCTGGATTCCACCAATTCTTTTGAGTTGATTATCACGGATGAAGGCCAGTTGGATGGTCTGCCGCCAAGTGCGCTGGCAGCGGCGAAGCAGAGCGCGGAATCCAAGGGTGTCAGTGGCTGGCGGTTCACCTTGCAGGCGCCGAGCTATATTCCGGTAGTCACGTATCTGAAGGACCGCAGCATCCGCGAAAAGCTATATCGGGCCTTTTCGGCACGCGCCACGGAGCCTGAACGCGACAACCGGCCCATCATCAGCCGTGTGCTGGAACTGCGCCGCGAGAAGGCGCGGCTGCTGGGCTTCCCGGACTTTGCCGACTTCGTGCTGCATGATCGTATGGCGCATTCCGGCGAGCGCGCCTTGAGCTTCCTGCAGCAACTCAAAGCAAAAACGGAATCCTTCTACGTGAAGGAAAATGCCGCGCTTGAAGCCTTTGCGGGTCAGCAGCTCGAGCCCTGGGATCTCAGTTACTACTCCGAACAGCAGCGCCGGGCGCTTTACGATTTTGACGAGGAGCAACTGCGTCCGTACTTTCCGGCTGAGCGCGTGGTGGACGGCCTGTTTGAGATTGTGCAGCGTCTGTACGGAATTCAGGTGCGGCGGCGCGATGACGTTCCGCTTTGGCACCCCGATGTCCGGTACTACGAAGTACACGACAAAGGCGGCTTGTTCCTGGGCGCCTTCTATGCGGATTGGTTTCCGCGTGAGACAAAACGCGACGGCGCGTGGATGGATGGTTTCATCACCGGGGTGGAGACTCCGGTCGGTCTGGAACCACACCTGGGATGTATTTGCGGTAACCTCACGCCCCCCGTGGGCGATAAGCCGGCTTTGCTGACGCATCGCGAGGTCGAGACCATCTTCCACGAATTCGGGCACTTGCTGCATCACGTACTTAGCCGCGTGCAGGTGAAGAGTCTGGCGGGCACGGCTGTGGCGTGGGATTTTGTGGAACTTCCCAGCCAGATCATGGAGAACTGGTGCTGGGAGCGGGAGGCACTCGATCTGTTTGCCCGCCACTATGAGACCGGAAAGCCTATCCCGGAAGATCTTTTTCAAAAGATGGTCCGGGCGCGGACGTATCGGGGCGCGAATGTGCAGATGAGGCAACTCGGCTTCGGTTTTGTCGATCTGACGCTGCACTGCCAGTTCGACCCGGCTTCGGACGGCGATGTGATCGCGTATGCGCGCGATCTTCTGCAGGCGTTTACGCCGGCGAGGCTGCCGGAGAACTACGCCATGATTGCAGGCTTCACGCATTTGTTCGCCAGCCCGGTGGGCTATGGCGCGGCCTATTACTCATATAAGTGGGCGGAAGTGCTGGATGCTGATGCGTTCACGCGTTTCCGGGATGAAGGAATCTTCAGTTCCGAAGTGGGGGCGGCTTTCCGCGAAAACATCCTGTCCCGGGGAGATAGTGAAGACCCCGCGGAACTGTACAAGCGCTTCATGGGACGCGATCCCGATCCTGACGCTTTGCTGGTACGTTCCGGCCTGATTGCGGCTGGCTGATATTCTGGGCCTGGATGCTCCTGAAGATCCTCGCACACCCGATTTTTACGAATCTCAATTTCCACATGCCGATGCTGGTGGATTTATCGCACCCGCTCATCATGCTGTCAGGCGAGAACGGCTCGGGGAAATCGACCCTGCTGCATTCGATCCAGTATGCACTGCGCGGGGAAGCGGCGGAAGGTTACCTGTACTCGCTTGACCGTCGCGGCGTCAAACCCGCTAAAGTGTTTCTGTTCGATGCCGAGCAGCACAACCCGCGCATGCAGCTCGACCTGTTCAAAGACCAGCCGGCGATGATTGAATTCCTGCAACTGGCGAGTCACGGGCAGGTGATGCTTGCCATGTTCCAGCAAAACTTCCCCGCGCTGGAAAAAGGCACGATGCTGTTGCTTGACGAGCCTGAGATGGCGCTCTCGGTTTCGAATCAGAGGCGGATTTTGAAGATGATGATGGAACTGGTGGACCAGCGCGGGTTCCGCATTGTCTGCGCCACGCACTCCCCGGTACTGCTCGACGCGCCTGAAACCTACGTAATCAACCTGGACAAACACGTCAACCGGAACATCGGGATGGAGACGATGGGCGTCGAAGGCGCGAGCACGATTCAGTAACCGGATTCAGCCGGGCTGTGGGAACAGGTATCCTATACCAATCAGGAGCCCACCGGCCATGCGCGTTTTTCTATCCGTTGTGTTTGCCGCTGCAGCTGTTTGCGCGGCGAGCGGCGCCACCCTCTTCGAAATTCCGGTCGAGCGCACTGCGAATCGTCCCGACAGCGCCTGGACTGCTGTCCGGGGCACGGCTACAGCCGATTCCTCGGTGCTGCGCGCCAACAATAAATCTCTCCGTGTAGAGCCATCTTCATCGAGCCCTGATGCTCGCGTTCGTTCCGCTCCGATTCCGCTTACGATCGGGAAGACTTATGAAGTCAACGGTTGGGTGCGCACGGAAGACCTGACTGTGCGGGATCTGGACCGTTCTCCTGTTGCTTCCGGCGCAACTCTGACAATGGAATCCATGCCGTTCGATGTGCATTCCGCATCGCTGGGCGGCACACGCGACTGGACCCGGCTGTCACTGCGCTTTGTGGCCAGCCGACCTTCTGACCGAATTCTGCTTACCGTGGCGAATGGCGGCGCATTTGGCGGCAAAGCCTGGTTTGAAGGCGTGAGTCTGGACGAGGTTTCGTCCGCCGGCAGCTGGCCTGCGCGCGAGGCTGTGCAGACCTTTGGCCCCGCGTACCGGTATCCTTCCGCCGGCTGGATTTACCTGCATATCGAAGGCAAGCCGTATGAACGCGGGTACCAGCACGGGCATTTGATGGCGCGGGAAATTCCGGAATATCTCGCCCGCAGCGGCGATGTGTTGGGTGGCGAGCGCAACTGGCAACAGTACCGCACGTGGGCCAATGCCATGTTCCTGCGCGGCTTCGATAAAGAAATTCTGGAAGAGATGCGCGGCATTGCGGATGGTGCATCCGACGCCGGCGCACGCTGGAAAGACCGACGAATTGACCTGGTCGATATTGTGGTCGCGAATGTAACTGTGGAAATGGGTGAGCTGCAGAGTGCGATGGTTACTACGCCCACAGGCCTTGAAGGGGTCACGCTGTCTAAGCCTGCCTACAGCAGCAACCCAGCGGCGCCGAAGGCTGATTCGGTGCTCGACCACTGCAGCGCTTTCGCTGCGACAGGCCCCGCTACGCGCGATGGAAAGATGGTGATCGGCCATGTGACCTGGTGGCCGCAGACCCTGGCCGAACAGACCAACGTGATGCTCGACATCAAGCCCGAAAAGGGACATCGCATGCTGATTCAGAGCTATCCCGGCGGCATTGAGAGCGGAACGGACTGGTATCAGAATGACGCAGGCATGGTGCTCACGGAGACGACTATCCGGCAGACACCGTTCAACGCTCAGGGCACCCCGGTGGCGTTTCGTGCCCGCCGGGCGATCCAGTACGGCGGCAATGTGGATGAGGTTGTGAAGGAGCTGGGGGCGGCGAACAACGGCCTCTATACGAACGAATGGCTGATCGGGGCTGGCAAGAACGATGAAGTTGCCATGTACGAACTCGGCACCAGGCATGCCAAGCTGTGGCGCAGTTCGAAAAATGAATGGTTCGGCAACACGCCTGGTTTTTACTGGGGCAATAACAACGCGAAGGATATGGCAGTGAAGATGGAGTACCTGCCCGATCCGCATGGCGTTCCCGAGTACATACCCTTCGTGCCCACTGTCCGCGATCTCGCCTGGCAGGATCTGTATAAGAAGAACAAGGGCCAGATCGATGAGCAGTTTGCTTTTCGTGCGTTCGACTCGGCGCCACTGGTGGCAGCAACTACGATGGATGCCAAAGTGGTGACTTCGGCCCTGGCGAACCGCCTGATGGTGTGGGCCGAAATCGGTCGTCCGAACGAATCGGTATGGAAGGTCCGGGCGGGGGACACGGTGAACAAGGGGCTTTACCCGGCTGGTTATACGTTGCTCAGTGGGGAGCCTTCGGAATCACTGCGGGCTTCAGTTGTTGAGAATGAGAAGGCCCGCCTGGCTGAGCAAAAGCCTGCGGAACAGAAGAAGCCGTCTGCGCTGACCTTCAAAGATCGGCAGGAGGAGCTTTGGAAAGGCTGGTTGCTGCCCGCCTCCGATGCTGATGTGTGGTTTGTCGCGGGCTCGGCTGCGTATTACCGGGTGCTGCAGTCTGCCAATGTGGAGAAGGCTGTCGAGGCGGAACGCGTTCGATTCCGAGGCCTGAAACTTGCGCCGCTCGACGATGGGAGCCGGTTCCGTCTGGAAGAGACGCGGGGCACGCTGGTGCTGGATGCGCTGCGGCACAAACTGGGCGACACGGCATTTTTGAAACTGATGAAAGAATACTTCGCCGCGAACACCACGAAGACGGTGACAGCGAGTTCTTTCGCGGCAGCAGCCGGTACACCGCTCGATTCCGGCGATGCCGGAAACGGGCCCGCGTATCTGCCTTCGGACATCAACTCGCGCCTCGGTTCGGCAGTGCTGGTTTACGGCACCCAGCGTGAAGCAGGCACCAACCGTTATGCTGCGGAGACCCGCCAGGCTGCTTTCCGCGAGCGGCATCAGCGTGAAGTGGCTATCTATAAAGACTTCGAGGCGAATGAGGCGCTGCTCGCCCACAAAGATGTGATCTTTATCGGGCGGCCGGAATCGAATTCTGCACTGGCAGCATGGGCCGGGAAACTTGGCCTTGACTACCAGGGCGCGGTCATCAAAGCGGGCGGTAAGGTCTACGCTTCGGAACGGAATGCGCTGCTCTACGCGGCGAAGAATCCGCTCGACCCCGCTCATATGGTGCTGGTGTATGCGGGGAACTCTCCGCTGGAAACGGTGCGGTCGCTTGACGCCGCGGGCGAGACGCCCTGGGTTGTGCTGGAGGACGGCAAGTAAGGGAACATACGGACCGCGCTGCATCGGTTTGCTGAAGGGAATTCGGCGTGCAATTCGCACAGACCGATGAAAACCATATCCTCCGGGGCCACCAGGTCTGTTTGGATGGACACGGCCGGACTGCCGGTCCGGTCGCGCCTGGAAGAAAATGCCAGTGCGAATGTCTGCATCGTGGGGGCGGGCATTTCCGGTCTTAGTACCGCGTACATGCTGGCGCGTGCCGGGCGGTCTGTGATCGTTCTGGACGATGGCGAAATCGGGGGCGGAGAGACCAGCCGGACCACCGCTCATTTGTCCAATGCGCTGGATGACCGCTACTTTGAACTCGAACGCCTGCACGGAGAAAAGGGCGCACGTCTGGCCGCGGAGAGCCATGCGGCGGCTATCGACCAAATCGAAGCGATCGTGAAGGCTGAGGCGATCGGGTGTGATTTCGAGCGTCTCGATGGCTATCTGTTCAACCCTCCCGAGGGAGACCCCGGCACTCTGGATCAGGAACTGGAAGCCGCCCATCGCTCTGGTCTGACCGGTGTTGAGCGGGTTGCGCGGGCACCGCTGGACTGGTTCGATACCGGGCCGTCTCTCCGCTTTCCACGTCAGGCGCAATTTCATCCCATGCGATATCTCGAAGGCCTGGCACGAGCCTTCGAACAGCGTGGCGGGCGCATCTTCACCGGGACCCACGTGAACGAGATCAAAGGCGGTGCGCAGGCAGGCGTGAAGACGGACGAGGGCAGGGAAGTGAAGGCCGGATCTATCGTGGTGGCCACGAATACGCCCGTGAACGACATGGTCACCATCCACACCAAACAGCACGCCTACCGGACATATGTGGTGGGAATGCGCGTGCCTCGGGGTTCCGTGACGAGCGCGCTTTTTTGGGATACCCTCGACCCTTATCACTATGTGAGGCTGCAGTCCGAGGGTGACTCCCATGTTCTGATCGTGGGAGGGGAGGATCACAAAACCGGCCAGGCGGACGACACGGAAGAGCGGTTTGACCGGCTGGCTGCGTGGACGCGCGAGAGATTTCCCATGGCTAAGGACCAGATTTTTTCATGGTCCGGCCAGGTGATGGAGCCGGTGGATGGCATGGCGTTCATTGGCAGAAATCCGGGAGACGAGACGAACGTCTATATTGCAACCGGCGACTCCGGCCACGGCATGACTCACGGCACCATCGCCGGCCTGCTCCTGACGGATCTGATATTAGGGAGGCAGAATGAATGGGCCTCGCTGTATGACCCGTCCAGGATCTCCATGCGGTCGGCCTCCGAATTTGCCGCCGAGAATTTGAACGTTGCAGCGCAGTACGCGGATCTGGTCACAGGCGGCGATGTCGCGTCAGCGGAACAGGTCGCGGTGGGTTCCGGGGCAGTGCTGCGGCGCGGGCTGAAGAAGATTGCGGTATATCGGGACGAACAGCGTCAGGTGCACGAATTCAGCGCGATCTGTCCGCATCTTGGCTGTGTTGTGGCGTGGAATCCTGCCGAGAAGTCATGGGATTGCCCTTGTCACGGGTCGCGGTTCGATCCAATGGGCAATGTGTTGAACGGACCCGCGCTGACCGGGCTTTCTCCGGCGGAATAGTGGTCGTCCTCACCGTCGGCCATTCCACCCGTCCGGCCGAAGAATTTATTCAGCTTCTGCAAGCGCATCAGGTGCACCGGCTCGTGGATGTGCGAACAATTCCGCGTTCCCGGCACAACCCACAGTTCAACCAGGACCAGCTTTCCACCGCTCTGGAGCTGGCCGACGTTCACTATACACACATGCCGGGGCTGGGCGGTCTCCGGCACGCGCGACCGGACTCGGTGAACAGTGCCTGGCGCAACGACAGCTTCCGAGGCTATGCCGATTACATGCAGACCCCGGAGTTCAGCAGGAATCTCGACGTTCTGATTGAACTTGCGACGCGGGAACAGTCGGCAGTCATGTGTGCCGAAGCAGTTCCCTGGCGTTGCCATCGTTCCCTGATCGCCGATGCGCTCGTTGTGCGGGGAATCGAAGCGCGGGAGATCGTCAGCCTCTCTGGCACGCGGCTGCACACGTTGACGCCCTGGGCTAAGGTAGATGGGCTGCAGGTGACTTACCCAGGTCTGGCCTGTTAACCTCCTGCCCCGTGCCGCGTATTACGGGGCAGAGGGGAATATTGACGATGCGGATTTGGCGGGCGGTGGGGTTAGGATTGATGGCGGTGTGTATGTGGGCCCAGCCTCACGCCGATCGTGGGGATCAGCCGGATGCGGAACGCACAAAAGAGTCTCTGAGGCGCCTGCTGGAACGGTACCCGCCATCCTTGCGCGGCGTGTTGGCGCTGGATCCGACGCTGATGACCAACCAGGGCTATATCTCCCCCTATCCGGAACTGGTCAGTTTCCTGAACGCACATCCGGATGTAGTTCACAATCCTTCGTATTACGTCGGTGAATACGGGGATCGGCGTTTCCAGTTGAGCCACTCGGCTCAGGTAGCGGAAATGTGGCGGCAGGTTTTCGAAGGCTTCGCGGTATTTGCAGGCTTCGGCATGGCAACTGGTTTGTTGACCTGGCTGGTTCGCACGCTGATCGATTACCGCCGCTGGCACCGGCTTTCCAAAGTGCAAACGGATTTCCATACCAAGCTGCTGGACAGGTTTACTTCGAATGAAGATCTGCTGGCCTATGTTCAGTCCCCGGCGGGCGCAAAGTTTCTGCAGTCCTCGCCCATCACGCTGGATGCGGGTCCCCGGAGCATGGGTGCACCGCTGGGGCGCATTCTCTGGTCGGCACAGGCTGGGCTGGTGATGGCGGCGATCGGAATCGGGCTGCAAGTGGCAAGCCGGCAACTGACAGACGATGCGTCGCAGCCACTGCATGTGCTGGGAATACTGGGTATCTCGCTGGGGGCGGGCTTTGCCCTGTCGGCGCTTATGTCGTTTGTGATTTCGCAACGGCTTGGCCTGCTGGAGCGCGGGCCGGGCCGGACCGATACTGGATTGCAGGGATGAGCATGCGGGTGTCGGATGTTTGGTGACATGACCTATACGGATGCGAGCCGGATCGAGGCTGTTGATGAAAGCCGCGTCAGTTTCGTGATGGACGAAGACACGTTTCGCGCCTTCTATGACCGGACTGCGCGAGGCGTGTGGGCGTATTTGGTCCGGGTCACGGGCGACCGGCAGATGGCGGACGATCTGCTGCAGGAAGCCTTTTACCGATTTCTGCGCGCGGACGCCACTTATGACAGTGAAGTGCACCGGCGGAATTCTCTGTACCGCATCGCCACCAATCTGGCGAGAGATGCGCGGCGCAGAAACCTGATCCGCATTCCGGCGAGTGTAGTGGGCGATGATATCGAACGTGTTGCAGGCGGGGATCATGCGGCTGCGACGGAACGGCAAACGGAAGTATCGCGGGCCATGTCACGTCTGAAGCCGAGGGAGCGGGCTATGTTGTGGCTGGCCTATGCGGAAGGAGCCACGCACCGTGAGATTGCAGAAGTACTGGATGTAAGCCCGGACAGCATGAAGTCACTGCTGTTCCGCGCGCGGCGGAAGATGGCTTCGCTGCTGGGAGGACACCAATGATTCCCGTGGAGTGCGAGTTCGAGGCCGAAGTGCTGGCTGCGGTGGTTCAATCGCGGTGGCCGGAGCGTACCGACCCTGCGCTCCGGGCGCACGTGGCCGGATGCGTGATCTGTTCGGACGTGGCGGCAGTGGCAGGCGCGCTGGATGGATCGGGTGAAGAGATACGCTACCGGGCCGTGGTTCCGGATTCCGGGCGCGTCTGGTGGCTCGCGCAAATGCGTGCCCGGCGTGAAGCGGCGCGGACCGCAGGGCGGCCAATTACAGCTGCACAAGTCCTCGCCTTTGCCTGTGCAATCGGGCTCTTAGGCGCGTGCTTCGGGGCCACTTCTACATGGTTTCAGGGAGCGATGCTGGAGTGGAGGGGAGTACTGGCAGCCGCGTTTACGGAACATGCGGGCCTTACGGCGCTTGCCGTCGCACTGGTGCTGGTGGTTCCGGGGGCAGTCTATTGGATCGTGGTGAGAGACTGACCGCCCCCTTCAAACGCGAACAGAACCTACTTCGTGCCGGGTAATCCGAAACAATACAGGACGCTGTCGTAAGTGCCCAGATACACCCGGCCATTGGCTACCGACAACCCGCCGAAGTGCACCCAGGATTTGATCTGGTCTCCGCTGGAGTAGAGTTCTTTTCCCGTCTCTCCATCGAGCGCGTAGAACGTGGCGTGCTTCGATGCCGCAATGCGCATCTTGCTGGAATCGCGTAGCCCCAGATCCGCATAAGCCTGGGTCGTGTTCTCGCCGCTGCCGAATGTGAACACTACACCGTTAGCCACCACGGGTGGTTCCGCCTGATCCATATCACGCGAAACCCAGGCTGGCGTCAGCTGCATTTTGCCGTTCTTCTCTTCCACTTTGAACGCCGCGACGGCGCCATGCGTCACCGGGCCGTTCATGATTGGCGCTTTGAATTTGGGGTGCACCGGCCCCCAGAACGGGGTGAGCACCCAGCGGGTGCCCTTCGAATCTTCCCAGCTGGCCATGGAACCCCAGATACCGGCCGACGCGAAGTTTACTTCCTCATTACAGATCAGCGGAGTGCGGTCGAGAGGTGTCTGGTGGTCGTCGCCGCCAGGGTTTCTCGGATCCATCAGGTACACACGGCATTCTTTGCTGGCCGTAACCATCAGTTCTTTGCCCTTGTAAGTAAAGATCGCGG
>JAUZEU010000040.1 GCA_030838885.1 Bryobacterales bacterium
TATCGCTCCAAAGCTTTAACATGGGATCGTCTCATGGCAATCACGCTCAAACCACTTCAGGTAATCGCGATCCTGGGCGCCAGCAGTGGGATCGGGCTGGCGTTACGCGACTTCGATAACGAGTGTCGGCGCGTCGGAAAGAAAGCCCCCTGCGCAGCTGGCAACGTAGGGCGCGAAGAGGACCTCCAGCCCGCCGCCGTCGATGGCTGTACAGACCCGCTTCGTCTGGAACTGGAGCACGATCGCCTGCCCGTCTCGGCCTCACGGGTCAACCCTGGCAGGATTGATGTGCGCTATCTGCTGAAGCGCCGGTGCATCGTGGAAGGGTTTACGCGCCGCAGCATACCGCAGGCAGGAATGCGGAACTTACCGCAGCGGTACCGAAATCTCAGAGGCCGTGTGCAGGCGACCAACCATTCGCTGCTGACCACCGCCGCAGTAGCCGCCTGGGGAGCGTTGATTGCAACCCCTGTCGGCGAAAGTTGATATCACCTGCATGGGCAAAGCTCCGGACTACCGGGCGATCTTCAGCAGGCTGGTGGAGGATCCGCGTTATCAGACCAATCTGGAGTGGGGCAAACCCCGCCCCGGTCACCCGGAAGGAATAATACGCGCGCATATTGCCGAACTCGAGACAAATCTGCAGTATTTGCATCGCCGGCTCAGCGACGAAGCGTACTGGAAACTGAAACTGCTTATACACGCGCACGACACGTTCAAGCCGCAGTCTCGGCCGGAGATATCTATCTCCCACCCGAAGAGCCATGCTTCGCTCGCTCGCGCCTTTCTCTCGGAATACTGTGATGACCCGGACTTGCTTGCAATCGTCCAATATCACGACGTACCCTTCGCGCTCTACCGACAGTTCGAAAGCAAGCGCAGATTCGACCAGGACCGCCTCAATACGCTGCTGAGCGCGATCCGGGACTGGGAACTTTTCCTCGCGTTCCTCATCATTGACGGCGGCACGGCAGGCAAGCCGCCCGGACCCCTGCAGTGGTTCTTCGCGCGAATTCGGGGGCGGGTCTCGTCTCAGTTCACCGGCGCCGATATCCTGGCCCGGTGAGCGCACCGTTGCTTTGCTGCCTTCGTAGCCACGCGACAGTCCCGGTCAGAATCAGCAGTATGACGGGAGCAGCCGGCGAACCACCAAGCACAGTCAGGTGAGCGATCACTGCGCCTGTCATAACCATCGCAAGCAGGAGCGCTGCATAGAACGCATACCGGGGAATCAGCAAGCCGATTGCTCCCGCCACTTCCAGCAGCCCGGTCACATACCGGAACCATTGCCCCACTCCGACCTTCTCAAATACGGCGATCATTGCAGGGGCGCCAGCCAGTTTCGCCCCGCCCGCTGCCACAAAAGCGACGGCGGCAAGGCCTGAGAGAATCCAGAGCGTAATGATGCGGCCTCTGCCTGATACAGGCGAATCGTTTGGAGAAGTTGAAACCACTGTAACCTCCTTTTTATAGTATATTGACATCAATACTCACGATGTCAATAAGCTTGATGGATATAAACTAGAGAAGGATGCAGCAAAATGATCGCGAAATTCAGGACACCAGCGGAGTTCATGTCTGGCTCGTGCTCTGGAAGGCCTTCCGGGCCCTATCAACTCACGCCGAGAAGAGCCTCACCCGCACAGGACTGGGCTCCTCGGATTTCCGCGCGCTGGAAGTACTGCTCCACAAAGGCCCGCTTCCGGTAAACACCATCGGGCCGAAAGTAGGACTCACACCCGGCTCCATTAGCGTCGCCATCGACCGCCTGGTGAAAAAAACGCTCGCCTCCAGGGAAAATGACGACGAGGACAGGCGCCTGCGCATCGTCCGGCTCACCCCCAAAGGCCGCACCCTGATCTCGAAAATCTTCGATGAGCACGCTGCCGCGATGGAAGAAGCTACCCGCGCCCTTTCGAGAGACGAACGAGTCACACTGATCGGCCTGCTCAGGAAGCTGGGCAAGGCCGCCCAGCCAGATTGACGTCCCCGCGAATACCTGGTGGCAGCGTCCCTCCATCAGCTCATGTTGCGTGCCGGTCTGTTCCGCGATGCGGATGTTGTTCTACACTGGCGTCCGGCGGACCACAACGCCATTACTAATGGTGGAATCGCAGCCGCTAAATTACGCTTCCACGGCGTATCGGCGCATACCGCTTTTGCGCCGGATCGCGGCCGTTCAGCCCTGGATGCTGCCGAAGCGAACGCGGAACTCAAGCGCCGGGTTGCGGTCACACCCTGGAAATCGTTGCTCCCGTCAGATCTGGCTCCCCTCGATTATCGTCGCAACTAAATTGATGTTCACCAAAAGCTGATACAATCGGCCAACTCAACTGGAGGCCGTCTCGATGCCAGAGGCTCGGATTTTATATCCGCTGTGGACCAGTGCCCCTCTTGTGCATGCACCGTCTCCGGCACAGCAGCGAACAGGCCCGGTGCATTCCGGCGGCGATTTGCAGAAAGCAAGCCCCAACAGCACGGGCTGGTCGACAGCCAAACTGGAACAGGCGTACCAGTTGTTGTCCAAACAGCCTCCTGACAGTCTGCTTGTAATGGAGGAGGGCCGCTGTGTCGTTGAGTGGGGTGATCTGGCCAAACGCGTCAAGACCAGTTCTGTTGGCAAGAGCCTGCTCAGTGCACTCTATGGACTTGCGATTGCCGAGAGGCAGGTCAACCTGAACAGTACCCTCACGGAATTGGGCATTATGACAACCCTTCCCCTGAATGACACAGAAAGGCAGGCTGCCGTACGCATGCTGCTTCAGTCCCGCTCTGGCGCTTATCCGGCTTCGTCTCGGGAACTCCATCCCAACGGACAACCATGCTGATATTGTCCGCACACGTGCTTTCATCCAGGAGTAAGCCTCAATGACAAAGTGCAGGCAAAGAGCAATAAGTCTCTGCGAGGTCCTTCTCGCTCTCACTTCCAGAATTGTGGCCTGCCCCAAAGAGTTCGCAGCGCAAACCACCCAACCCTACGAAATCGTAGTCACTCGCGACGTCATACTGCCCGCTCGCGACGGCATTCGCCTCGCGACGAACGTGTATGTCCCCGGCCGCGGCGGTGCCACGGCTGGCCGCTTCCCAACCATTGTCGAGCGAACGCCCTACAACAAAGACACCGCCGCGGATGCGCTGACCGGATACTTCGTTCCGCGGGGTTATGCCGTCGTCATGCAGGACATTCGGGGCAGGTACAAGTCCGAGGGAAGATGGCGTCCAATCCAGGATGACGGGCCTGATGGCGCCGATCTGTTGAAGTGGATCGCCAGTCAACCATGGTCCAACGGCAAGGTCGGCACGGTTGGCACCTCGTACAACTACGGGACGCATAAGACACCCAGTGTCGTTCGCTGGTTCGCCCGCCACCCGCGATATCAGTTACACTTCCGCGACCAGCGGCTCCTGGGTGAATCAGGTGGAACGATGGTTCGCAGAAATCACCAACAAGCGCATTCGGCATGGCTCATTTACCAGTGTGCCCAGCCTGGAGAAGGCCATTCAGGAGTACCTCAACTACCATAATGAGCACCCAAAGCCTTTTGTCTGGACTGCCGACCCCGACTTGATTCTCGGAAACATTCAACGACTTTGCGAACGAATTTCTAACTCAGGACACTAGGTCTTTGACCGCCTGAAAAATTTCTGATTAAACAATTTCACTTGGAAATGCTTTGGCGCATACTTGGGACATGGCACGTCCAGCCCTGCGTGTTGAGGTCACAAAGAAGGACCAGAAGGAGTTGAGGAAGCTGTTGAGCGGCGGTGTGCAACAGGTGCGAGTGGTTCTGCGGGCACTGGCGCTTCTGCAGTTGGCCGAAGGTGTCGGCGCGCCGCGTATTTCCGACGCTATCCCTTTGACTCCTCAAGCGATCCGGAAGATCGGTCACCGTTATCTGGAAGGAGGCCTTGATCGGGCGCTGCATGAGAAAGCGCGCCCCGGAGCGGTCCCTGTGCTGGAGGACAGCCAGAACAGCGTATCATCGCCATGGTCTGTAGCGACCTGGCCGGAAGGCCGCGCCTGGTGGACTGTGCGGCTGTCGAAGAGGCTGTGAAACGGCGACTGGTCCCGCGAGTAGGAAGGGAAAGCATCCGGGTTCTGCTCCTCCACCACGACCTCAAGCCGTGGCGATAAAAACATGTGGTGGTGCGCCGGGGTAAACCGGCAGGGAGTTGAGGATGAAAGAGCCTCACGAGAAAGGAGTAGCGATCCACTCGGCCCCGAGTGTTGCGCTGGGCGCTGTGAGGTGTCCAGTGAAGCGTAAACAGGGAAAAGGATGGGCTGGGTATCGAGCTTCGAAAATTTGCAATCAGGGCGCCGACGCTGTCACCACTGCGGAAGGCAACACGACCAGCAGCGTTAATGCGAGTTGCTGGTCGGCCCTGCGTAGTCAGAGGCCCCATGCACGTCTGGAAACTCCATGCACGAGAACCGGGAGACCTCGGAGATGCCTGAAGCGAATCTTCGCGACAGACCGGCGGGTGAAGGCAAAAGCCGTACGGGCCCGCGTGCACGTCTTCGAGGAGTCGGACTCCGCCGTATTACCGATGAAGTCGCCGAACAAAGCGGGAGACCCGTGAAGGGCAGCGCCGCGGAGGTGATGGAGGGAAGGGCGGGGGCTAAGGAGAATTGCGAGTGGGTGCGCACGTGCCGGACTCAGAGCCGGGTTCCACGTTTCCATGTGCCACGAGCAATGCGTACTGTCGCAGATACTTGCGGCGCACGCCAATATCCAAAGCAAGAGCCGTATGCGGTAGTTCCGCTCGTACGGATCTGTGCGGGGGGCGGGCAGCGATGTTCGTCCCTACCGCGACCGTCCCGGAACTGAATGAGGAGTACATCTCAAAGATGGACGACGTTTTGGAGACGTACGAACAACCGTACAATCCCGAACAGCCAGTGGTCTGCCTGGATGAGAAGCCGGTAACATTGCACGCCGATGTCCGTCCCGGCTCGCCCGCCGCACCCGGACGGAAGGCGAGGCGAGATAACGAATATGAACGCCGTGGAACGGCTTTACGTTCCCTACGCCGAATCGTTCCGGCTTTGAGTTCGCCCAGGTCATTTTCGAGCTTGCCCTTCAGTACCCGGAAACGGAAACCATCCATCTGGTCACGGATAACCTCAATATCCACCACCGCAAGTCTCTGACCGACCTTCTCGGATGGGAGGTTTGTGGAGGGGTTTGGGACCGGTTCACCGTTCACTACACTCCCACTCACGGAAGCTGGCTCAATCAGGCTGAAATCGAAATCGGCATCTTCTCGAGGCAATGTCTCGGAGGCAGACGAATCCCAGCCCACGGGACTCTCCGCCGCGAAGCTCGCGCCTGGAATCGCCGCACTAATCGAGCCCGAACAAAGATCAACTGGAAGTTCGACCGCAAAGCCGCGCGCCGGAAATCCGGCTATAAAAACTTTCAAGCCGTCAGAGACCTAGCTCAAACTCCTACCTCAAGCTAGTGCGGCTGCCGGAACAACTCCAATTTGATGTATCTTGCCGAATTCTCGCACTGCTGGTGCGAGTTTTGAGGTCGCAGTTCGCGACCTTGGGGGCGCTTGCAAATCGATCAAACCTTTAGGCGCTTTTCTTGTTAGCAATGTCCGATTGCTTCGCGCTAAGGATTGGTTGCGGGGGAAGGATTTGAACCTTCGACCTTTGGGTTATGAGCGTAGAGAGATACGGCTATCTCGAACAAAAAAAAGCGCGAGTGGCATCGCGAGGAAGCATTGGGAACGGGTGGAAACGGATAATGGGGGTCTAAAAGGGGTTTGCCTGAGTCTCTGGCACTTGCGTCGAACGATTCGAATTCTCTAGTACTACAGTGTTACAAACACATGTTAACTTGTTTTTGTTGTGAGTGCCGTATCAACGAGAGCGCCAGGCACACAACAGAAACGGCTCGCTGCATATCTCGACAGGCTGGCGCAGGCAGCGGGACATTCGGACAGGGTTATTCCGTTT
>JAUZEU010000611.1 GCA_030838885.1 Bryobacterales bacterium
TAACTCCACCTGATGCGTTCCGGTCAAACCTTCCACATGTTCATTGCGATCCCGCGCCAGCCGCAGCTGAATGTCGTACTCCGCGTCGAGTGGAAATGTATATCGCGTCACTGCTCCGCCGCGCGTACCGAAAGGTAACTCGTCGAAATGTTCTTCCTGCGTCAGATCGGGAGGAAGCAGGATTGTGTCCCCGCCAGCCGAACGCATCGGGCTCCCGATGGCGAGCCTGCTGATCTTCTGAGCGGCGGACAGGTACCTTTCCAGCAACATAGGGGATAACTCACCCACCGTTACGTTGTCGAAGCCGTGGCTCGAGTCGTCACTGGGCAGCAGTGAGGAAACATCCACGTCGAGCGCGAGCAGATCGCGAATGACATTCTTATACTCAGTGCGGTTGAGCCGTCGGAAGGTGTCGGTTCTGCCTGGATTGGGTCTTGCGGCGGCTGTCCGGTCCAGCGTCGTCTCAAGTGATGCGACAACTGCGTCGTAAGTCTTCTCGTCAGGGCGGGGAACACCGGCGGGCGGCATGGAGCGCGAACGCAGTTTCCGAACGACTCTCTCCCAGGTCTGCGGGTTGTTAGCTGCCAGCGAAAGCCCGCCTGCACGCGCTTTATCACTGTGACAACTCACGCAATACTGATTGAGGAAAGCCCGCTGTGGTTCCGGTTGCTGTTGAGGGCGCAGAAATCCTGCTGCCAGGGTTGAAAGCGCCAAGGCTCGGCCCGTTCGGTTATGCCAGGTCCACACTGCCGCCAAGTCTATCATTCCGCGCGGAGGGCATTACCGAAAGTCGAGGCATTCCCCCTGGAAAATCGACCCGAATGGCGTTCACCCGCGCGATCTCCTGGCCCGCGAACACCACTTCTGCCAGGAGGCCGCGCTGCGTATCTTTCCGGTCAAACTGATCGAACACAAGGTTTTCCCAGGGAATAGAAGATGACACCCGCGCCATAGCGTTCCCAGGGCTGAATCACATGCGGGTGATGCCCCACGACCACCTGTGCGCCGGCATCAATGGCGGCATGGGCGAACCTTGTTTGCAGCACATGCACTCGATTCGAGTACCCGGCTCCTGCATGCATTGACACCGCGATTACCTCCGCCCTGCTTTTCATTGCCGCTACATCCTGTTTCATACGGGCAGCATCCATGAGGCAGATTCGCTCATCGATATCCGGCCAGTTGCCGTTAGCCTGGTCCTGCGCGTACGCGAGGAAGCCAAAGCGCACGCCGTTACGAACCAGTACCACGCCATCGTGCGCCAGGGCGGCTGATGCACCCGAACCCACACCGGCTATACCGTTTGCGGACAGCCATTGCAGTGTAGATTCGACGCCGTAGCCGCCGCGGTCTCGCGCATGATTGTTGGCGGTACAGACAACATCGACGCCGGCCGCCTTCAAAGCTGCAATCATCTCGGGTTCGGCTTTGAACACCATTCCCTGATCGACCGGTTTGCCTTTGTCCGAAAACACAGACTCGAGATTGACGAATGCAATGTCGGCGGCGCTCATTACCTCGGCAATGCCGCGCAGCGGCCAGGCAGGGCCCTGCTTCTGCCGGGCTACCTGCCCGATATACCGGCAGAGCATCACATCTCCGCCGAACAGGAGCGCGGTTTCCTTTCCATACGCAGAAGCCAGGCGCGGAACGGCACCGAGCACAGGAAGCAAGCGACGCCGCGTCAGCAGAGGAGTCATGAAGGTGAAACGGAATCATGTCCCGATTCTTTCCCGCTTACACTGGAGGAATGCGTTTCCGGCTTCCTGCCGCCCTGCTGGCTTTCGCCGCAGCCATCCCGATGTTGCGGGCACAAACTGTCTGCCCGCCTACTCCGCGCTATTCCCCATGCGACATCGTCTTTGACGTGCCGGGCGCGTCCGGCGACCAGACTCTGAATCTCCAGGCCGAATTCCGTTCGCCCCACCATGACACCGCCTTGGTGCGGGCCGTCTGGGATGGCGGCGCCAGGTGGCTCATCCGCTTCACCCCCACAGAAGCGGGCGAATACACCTACCGTCTGACCAGTTCTCAGACCGCTTTCAGCGGCAAGGAAGGGAAGTTTACATCTCTGCCGAATGAGAAGGCCGGATGGCTGCGGGCAGTCAACCACCATCACTTCGCCTGGGTGGAAGGCAATGCGCTTACTCCCCATCTCTGGATGGGCGCCGTGGTCCCTGGTTTCCCCCAAATGAACCTGACCCAGTGGAAGACGCTTATCGACACGCGGGCGGCGCAACACTTTAACCACATTGGTGTGACCCTGGTGGATGGAGCCGGGCTGAACTTTAAAGCCCCGGAATTTTTCCGCGCCGCCGAAGAAAAGCTGCGCTATGCCAACGATCACGGCATCATCGTCGATCTCGCGTTCTTTGGCGGAGACTCTCTTGCAAATCGCCTGCTACCCACCCATGCCGACCGCGAACAGTGGTTTACTTATGCCCTGTCCCGTCTCGCTGCCTTTGATATAACCTGGCAGGGCATCGAGGCCTGGGAGACTGACGATAACGCGCGGGAACTGCTGAAGGAGATAGCCGGGTACCTAACCAGCCTGGACCCTTACAAACACCCCCAATCCACCCGCACTAACGCCACCTCGGCGCCCTTTGCCGATGATGGCTGGCTCCGTTACCGCTCGTATCAAACTTCCGATGACCAGATAGGCTCAATTGAGCAACAGACTTATCAGTATCCGGCCGTGAATAACTTCGGCCCCGGCGCGCGAGATGCGGATGATTTCCGGCACCGGCTGTGGCGGGCTACGGCGAACGGTCAATACCCGGCTACTACAATCCCCAACGAAGACGCTGCGAATCAAATGAAGGTCTGGTATGACTTCATGGCAGGTAATCGCCACTGGGAACTCGAGCCTTTTTTCGATGTTGAGAACGGCCGGGGTCTCGCCCTGGACGCTGTCGAATATGTCGTCTATGTAGAGAAGCCTGGGCCGGTAACGGTGAACGTGGAAAAGCAAGGTTACGACGTGGAGTGGTTGAATCCGATCAACGGCGAGCGCCTCAAGGTGAAACAAAAGGAGAAAGGCGAGGTGGTCACGTTTACTCCGCCCGATCTGGCTCATGACTGGGTTCTTCACATTTCCAAAGAAGGCCGCAAAGCCTCGATGCTCAAAAGCGTAAAATTCGATTCTCGCGAGCCACCTCTCGCCCTGCAGCAGGTGGAAGGCAATCCGGAAAAGGTGCCCTTCGAAATTGTGGAGCCTGCCGGCGACACCTTATCACTTGGGCAGGCGGCTATGTTCGGCGTTAAACTGAAACGTCAGTCCAAAGCACTGCAAAACATGAGTTACGAATGGACTGGCGAGGTAACCGCAGGCGAACGCAGCTACCGCGTCATTGGCACGGGCGCCTCGGGTACTTTCACCATTCCCGCAAACATTGCGCCGATCTATCCGGCCGCACTTCACGTCAAACTTGTCGGGATGAATGGCTTGGGCAAGGTCTACATTCTGGACCGTAATTACACGCTTACACGCTGATGCTGACACTCGCCGTTGACACGACAGCCGAGTTTGGCAGCATCGCGCTGGTGGATTCGCAGGGAGTTCGGGAAGAAGTTCTGCTTCGCGAACCGCAAGGCTTCAGCGGAGTGCTGTTTGAGCAAATCCAACTGCTACTCGCGCGGCAGTCTGTGGCGCTGGAAAAAGTCGAACTCTTCGCCGGCGCCTCAGGCCCGGGCTCGTTCACTGGAGTTCGTATCGGCCTGGCTGCTATGAAAGGGCTGGGCGAAGTACTGGGAAAGCCGGTGGTTGCCGTCTCCAACCTGCGCGCAATTGCCGAGTATGGGGAGAGCGAATTACGCGCGACCGTAATCGATGCGCGCCGGGGCGAGGTCTTCGCTGCCCTCTTCCATCGCAACGGTCAACAAGTCATTCCGGAACAGGTAATCCGATTTCCGCGTTTGCTCGAACTTTTGAAGGACTACGAATTTGAATGGATTTCCAACGACTTTGACCCGTTTTTGCCGGCAATCCACGGAACGCGGTTTGAACGATTCCCGCTTACCAGGGCGCCCCGCGCACTGGCAAGCATTATTGCTGCGATTGCCATGCGCGGGCCGCTTACACATGCCGCGGTGATCGATGCGAACTATGTCCGCCGCTCCGACGCTGAACTCCTCTGGAAGGAGTAGGTCAACGCGTCAAAGACGCCCGCGGCCAAACAGGAAAAGAACCAGGAGGACAACCAACAGAACACCCAGGCCGCCGCCGGGGCCCCACTGATTATATCCATAGTATCCTCCGCCTCCACCCAGGATCAGGAACAGCAGAATCAAAACGATGAGCATCTTTTACCCTCCGCGGTTCCGGAAGCATTTATGTGGCCGTTAACCCAAAGCTAACCCAAACAGGTGGAACACCTTCCCAAAAAAGTCTTTATGATATTTTTGTGCTCTGGAGTTTGAAGAACCTGCATGTGCCCACAGTGTCGGTCAGTCAGGATTAAAGTCAAGAACCGCACCGGACTTGAAAGACTCTTCGTCCTTCTCACTGGCAAACGCAAATACCGGTGTCTGGAATGCGATCACCGCTTTCGTAGCTCCGAACGTTATCGGGCTGACCGGCAAGACTCTGCGCGAGCGGCGACACGAGCAGGCTAGATTAGTGGGTCAAATCGTAGACGAAGTAATTCATGGCAAGTTTATAGGCTAAACCCGCCCACTCTTCCTTGTACGCCGCTTCATCTGAGTGCTCCCAGCCATCTCCAAGATCCATGTTGTGGCAGATTGCCACCATGATTCGGCCCTTATCGTCGTAAATGCCGCGCCAGTGCGCTTCTTTTCCTGCCGCGAGATTTCCGCCCATTCCTGGTTCATAGGTGCGGCCAGTGTCGAAATATTGCGCGCCTGGCACCTGAAAGCGGTCGTTCAGATCATAGATCGTATGAAAGATCGGGTCCCGGCTATCCAGGTCCACAATGGGCCGTTCCGGAAAAACCTTGCTCATGCCTGCCGCAAAGATCCGCCATTCCTGCTCGCCATGGAAGTCGTCCACCATCAGGAAGCCACCGCGCAAGAGATATTCGCGCAGTTGCTGCGCCTGGTCGTCCGGCAGTAGCCAGTGCCCTACCTCAACGCCATAAATCACGGGCCAGTTATAGATGTCGCTCGTGCCATCCAGACTGACCACCTGTTCCACGCTCCGCGATTCGATGCGAGTAAGCCGCCGGACGCCCTCGAGCAGATGCCGGTCTGAGCGCGGATAATCCATGGACCAGTAGCCAGGGAAATCGCGCCCATCCTGCATCAGCAATTGTTTAAATGGGTAGCCGTAGATATCGGGATAACGAAGGCGACCCCGCGTCCACTCGGCCCTATTCTGCCAGTCGGCAGGTTTGGGAAAGTTGTCATACTCAATTGCCGGGTATTCTTTGAAGGGCCGCTGCGCAAGCAAAATGAGACCGCTTGCCAGCCCCAATAAAGCAACGAGCCGAATTGAACGAAGGGGCATCAGGACAGCGACTTCAGAATAACAGAGCCTAGTTGGCGCGAATCGCGCGGTTGGTGCGCACGAATTCGTCGGCCGGAGCCGCCTGCACGGTCTTTGCAGGAGTATCGATAGCGCGCCAGGCCAACTGGCCGCCGATGTAGATGAGCCAGACGCATAAGGCCAGCCGCATTTTGCGGGGCGAAAGAATTGTGGTGAGCTGCGTTCCAATCAGCACGGCCGGAACGCCTCCAATCAGCAACTTTCCCAGCATCATCCAGGGCACCCCGGTCATACTCGCGTGAATGCCGCCCGCGAACATAGAAAGCAGTAACCCAAAAGCCAGGTCCGTTCCCACCACTTCAGAAGGCATCAGGCGCGTGAACCGCATCAGTGCCACCGTTCCCAAAGCGCCCGCTCCCGCTGACGAAAAGCCAACTTCGAAGCCAATTGGCGCCACGATCCAGGGCAACCATTTGTCTGCAACCGGTCTCGAAGCGATTCCCGATGGCGATAAACTCCGCCACAACGTGCCGGCGGCCGAGATCACGACAGTAACACCCACAATGATCAAGATCGGCCGGGTGAGCGCATTTTTATCCAGGGAGCCGAGCAAAACGCTGCCGACCAGCGCTGCCGGTAGCCCTCCCAAAGCCATATACTTCAGCACGCGAGCATTCACATGCCCCCGCGCCAGGTAAATAGGCGTCGCAATCAGCTTCACGACGGTCCCAAACAACAATGCAGTGGTAACAGCGTCTGAGGCGCGCTGGTGGAAGAAGAGAATGAGAATCGGTGCCGTAATGCTGCCCGCCCCGACCCCGGTCATCCCGATGGCCAGCGCAATCACAAAACCGGCAAGAATCTCCACTGAGGAGCAGTATATCCCATTGTCGATAGGAATTCAGAAGTACGGCTTCCGGCTATGCTCGAAGGCGTATGCGACCATGAGCGCGGCGGTCGTAAATCGCCCTGTCTCACGTGATATAGAATCGACCCAGCCCCGTCTGGAGAAAATCCTATGCGCGCACGACGTTCGTCCGTTTTGGTTTTCCTCATATTGCTTGCGTACACCGTGCCCGCCGCAGGATTCCAGGCGCCTGCAGGTCCACAGTCCGCGATCCAACTTGCTTCGCAGCAGGACCGCCAGAAGATGCTGGATCTCCTCCACATCACGTCCTTGCGAACTGGCGCGAACGGAAGCAATCCGAACGCGCCGAATGCGGCGAACTACGACGAGTCCAAAGCCAATCCGTACCCGACGTTGCCAGATCCGCTGGTTCTGAAAAACGGTAAGAAAATAAAAACGGCAAAAGACTGGTGGAACAACCGCCGGCCGGAAATCGTGGAAGACTTCGATCGTGAAATTTATGGTCGAATGCCCAAAATAACTCCCGCCGTAAAGTGGGAAATTACGAGCACTGCGAACGAAACCAACGGCGACGTCGCGGTTGTCACGAAGAAGCTTTTGGGGCACGTGGATAATTCCGCCTGGCCACAAATCACCGTGGATATTCAGTTGACTCTGACCACCCCGGCCAGCGGGACAGGTCCTGTCCCGGTCATTATGGAATTCGGCTTCACCGGATTTCCTGGCCGTGGTGCTGGTCGTGGACCCGTCGGAGGCCTGTCCCCACCATCGGGACCTACGTGGCAGCAACAGGTTCTGGCGAAAGGGTGGGGTTATGCCGTTCTTTCTCCCACGAGTATTCAGGCCGATAACGGTGCCGGTCTTACGCAGGGCATCATTGGGCTGGTAAACAAAGGGCAGCCCCGTAAACCCGACGATTGGGGCGCCCTCCGGGCGTGGGCCTGGGGCGCAAGCCGCGCTCTCGACTACTTTGAAACCGATAAGGCAGTAGACGCGAAACGCGTGGGCGTGGAAGGGCACTCACGCTATGGCAAAGCCACCATCGTCGCCATGGCGTACGACTCCCGTTTCGCTATAGCCTTCGTCAGTTCTTCGGGGGAAGGCGGCGTGAAGATCCACCGCCGTGCATGGGGCGAACTGGTGGAAAACGTCGCTGCCACAAACGAGTACCACTGGATGGCGGGTAACTTCCTCAAATATGCCGGTCCGCTCAGTTGGAACGACCTTCCTGTCGATACACATGAACTTGTGGCGCTCTGTGCTCCCCGTCCTGTGTTCATCAGCGCTGGTGCGACGAACGGCGATGGCTGGGTAGACGCCAAAGGCATGTTCCAGGCGGCTGCGGGCGCGGGCCCGGTTTATAAGGTTCTCGGGAAGAAAGATATGGGCACAGCGGAGTTTCCTGCGATAGAAACGCCTCTTATTGACGGTGACATAGCGTTCCGGCAACACAGTGGCGGCCACACCCCTCTCCCAAACTGGCCGACCTTCATCATTTTCGCAGATCGCTACCTTTCAAAGCCTCAGTGATACCGGTACTTAAAGCCACATCGGCTGCAGTTCTCAATCGTGAGAAACCACACAGCCAAGCAGCCTGATCGCGGTGCCGGGACTGCTCAATTCCGGTCCTGAAGATCAGATCGGTACTGCACAGAACACCCTTGAAGCACTGATGGCCCACTTAGGTAACAATCTTCGCAGACTGCAGAAGTATGACTATTTACCGTGCTGAGCTTTCTTCGCATAATGGCCGGGAAGCAGAACGAACATTCGTTTCGGTTGTTTCCAAAGGACATCTATGAAAAAAAATGCTCTCACCGTTCTGGGGGCTCTGGCGATTTCAGCCCTTCCTGGCTGTGCAAGTCCGATTCTGACAGACGGTACGTATTACGAGTTTCTTTTCGGTTCGGCTCCCGCCGCCGCCAGCCTTTGTGGCACTGCGTGTGTGCCCACCGTGAACCCGGTCGCCAATACGGTCGCCAGTCCTCCATGGACGTTCTCGGGAGCGGCAAATATCCTGGTGCTCGACCTGTTTGCGGCGGGTGACCTGTTCCAGGTATTTGACAATGGTCTGTCGCTGGGAAGTACTTCCGACGTTGCAAACACAGGCACTGACTCCTGCGTGAATGACATCACCTGCGCCCTGAGCAACAGCGAGTACAGCAGGGGTACCTTTGGGGTGGGAGTCGGATCCCATTCTTTGACCATCAATCACGTTCGGAATGTGCCTAACGCTGCAGGTGGAGCGGCCGTCTTTTCAGTGACAGCGATCATGGCTTCAACTCCGGAACCGGCAACCAGCGCGCTGTTCGGTGCTTCTCTGGCAGGCTTGGCACTTCTAAGACGCAGGCGGCGTCACGCCTAGCAGCGCCGTCTTTCGAAATTTTCTCCTTCAGGCCGTGGCACATCATGTGCTCGCCACTTACCGGGGTTTCCTGCGGGAATGGAACATCTCAGGTTTTGCGAGGAACGGTCTCGCCTTCTGGACGCGTTAACTGCTGCTTCAGCCGCCTACTCCACAGCCGCCGTAAACCTCTCGGCGGCCATGGGGAGGGTATCGCACGCTGGGTACCTTCAGATCAAATCGGGAGTTGAACTTGCGCGAGAGTGTTCCGAACATGCCCGAAACGCGCTCGTTGATCACCACCGCGATCATCGCTGTAAGCCAGTGGGTTGATTTGGCAGGAGAAACAAGTTCATTCGCCGCTCAACCACCTCGGTCCGGTCCTGGATTTTCATGAGGGCTGCCGGATTTTTGATGTGGCTTCCCAGCCGGCGAATCGTTCGGATAGATTGATGCACCCTCTCCAAAGCCATGCGGGCGTGTTCCGGAGATGTCGCCATTTCGGCTGTTCTAAGGATCGTATCCGATAAATCGAGGTCAACTTCAAGGAAAGCAACCAGCGAAGCCTGGTTTTCAGTCCGGAGACGCTCCAACACACCCGGCTCAGAGATCGGTGCTCTGCGATTTAGCACCGGTTCTGACGGTCTCGGGAGCAACTGGAGGAGCACCGCAGCCCTGCCTGGTACTACCTGCTCGGCACTTCTCCGGCCCCCTTTTTCGCAACGCCATTGCTCCTGAAATTTCACGAACGAGCGGAATGATCTGTTTGCCACAGAGTTGCACCTCGATATGGCGAAAATCTAACACATTATGCTGTTGCAAGGCAGCAAACTCACGTGACGTTTCTTCCATATTGAGTCGGAGTTGCCTTACGGCTGACCTGTCGCAGGGATGGAAAACCCGCGTTTTCGGCTGTGGATTTCGCCGCCATTCTGCTGAGGTTCCTGCACTTTAGCGTCAAATCCGGCATACTTACAAACGGAAAGAGCACCCGCTATGACCATCTCCGGCATTATCGTAAGAAGCACGGTTGTCGCTGCGCTGGGTGGCCTGCTGTTCGGCTTCGATACCGCAGTTATAGCCGGCATCACTGACGCTCTTACCCGGACATACAGCCTCGACCCCGGCGGGCTCGGTCTTACGGTCGCATCCGCGCTTGCGGGAACAATAGTTGGGGCCATGCTGGCGAGCTTTCCGGGAGACCGCATCGGTCGTCGTGACAGCCTCCGAATGATGGCGATCCTCTATATCGTCTCGGCAATCGGATGCGCCTTCGCCTGGAACTGGGGTTCGGTCGTTGCATTCCGCTTCATCGGGGGCCTCGGTATCGGCGGCTCATCAGTCCTGGGCCCGATGTACATAGCCGAGATCGCCCCTGCAAAGTGGCGTGGCCGCCTTGTCGGCTTTTTTCAGTTCAACGTTGTAGCCGGAATCCTGCTCGCCTATTTTTCGAATTACATCCTGGGAACGCTGGGCCTCGGCGCCGCCGAATGGCGCTGGAAACTGGGGGTCTCCGCGGTACCCGCGGCACTGTTTCTGCTGATGCTGTTCTTTATTCCCCGCAGCCCGCGCTGGCTTGTTTCGAAGGGCCGTATCGCGGAAGCCCGGGCGGTCCTGAAGTTGACTGGGGAGACAGATATTGAGTCTGAGATATCTCAGATGCGCGCCTCCAGTACGGAGCGGGGTGGTTCAGCCGAGCCGCTCTTTATTCGCAAGTATCGGCTACCTGTTTTCCTCGCCATTTCCATTGGCATGTTTAACCAGCTATCCGGCATCAATGCAATCCTGTATTACCTGAATGACATCTTCGCCAAGGCGGGATTTACTAAGGTTTCCTCGGATTTGCAGTCAGTCGCCATTGGAGCCACCAATCTCCTGTTCACGCTTCTTGCAATGTCCATCATCGATCGTGTGGGGCGGCGCAGACTCCTGCTGACCGGCTCTGTCGGAACGGCCCTCTGCCTCGCCGGCGTGGCGGCGGTATTTGCGTCAGGCACCCATGAAAACCTGCTGGTCTGGCTGCTCATCGGTTTCATCGCATTCTTCGGCTTCTCGCAGGGCGCAGTCATTTGGGTGTATATCAGCGAGGTCTTCCCCAACCAGGTGCGGGCCAGGGGGCAAAGCCTCGGCAGCTTCACGCACTGGGTGATGAACGCGCTTATTGCCTGGGCATTCCCGATTATTGCGGCACGATCCAGGGTAATTCCATTCGTATTCTTTTCAGCCATGATGGTGCTGCAGTTCTTTGTCGTGTTCACCCTCTACCCTGAAACAAAAGGTGTGTCGCTCGAAGACATTCAGAAAAAGCTGGAAGCTGCATGAATTTGACTGCGATGATGTTACTTCTGCGTTCAGCCGCCGGGTACAACGAGCCTTTCCGGCCGCAATTTCATTTCTCGCCGCAGAAGAACTGGACTAACGATCCTAACGGCCTCGTTTTCTTCGAAGGCGAGTATCACCTGTTCTTTCAATACAACCCGTTTGGCGTCGTGTGGGGCCATATGAGTTGGGGCCACGCGGTCAGTCGCGATCTCATCCACTGGCAGGAACTCCCGGTGGCGCTTCCTGAAGAGGACGGCGTCATGATTTTCACCGGGAGCACCGTTATTGACCGGCACAACACCAGCGGCTTCTGCACCGGTGGCAAGCCCTGCATGGTGGCTGTTTATACCGGCCATACTCCGAAATCGGATGACCGGCCTTCGCTCCAGACGCAGAACCTGGCTTTCAGTAATGATCGCGGCCGCACGTGGACCAAATACTCTGGTAACCCGGTTCTCAATCTGAATCTTTCGGAGTTTCGTGATCCCGGTGTTTTCTGGTCCGATGCGGGTAAACGATGGATCATGGCCGTGTCCCTGCCGGACGATCATCAGGTCCGGATCTATGGCTCGCCCGATCTCAAAAAATGGGAACGCCTGAGCGAATTCGGCCCTGCCGGGACGACGGCTGGTCAATGGGAATGCCCCTCATTATTCGAACTTCCGGTAGATGGCGACGCTCACAATACCCGCTGGGTGCTGAAGATCGGGCTCAACCCGGGCGGCGTGCAGGGCGGTTCAGGTGAGCAGTACTTCATTGGGCGCTTCGATG
>JAUZEU010000043.1 GCA_030838885.1 Bryobacterales bacterium
TGACCCCGTGCAGCCCCGCATAACTCACTGACACTCTTTGACCCGCCACAGGCTCATAAACCACCGCTGCCTCCACCCCGGTGAAATGGAGCTTGTCGAAGTTCGTAGCCTGCCAAAAGTCCGCCGGACTCGCCCGCACATAATCGATCACATTCGAATCCCGCCGCTGAAACACCGTGACCGACGAACGCAGCCGCGGTCCCCAAAACCCATCCACGCCCGCCTCATAACTCGTCGCACTCTCCGGTTTCAGATTCGGATTCCCCTTATTCGCCGGGTCCGAATAATAAAGGTCCGTGTAACTCGGCAACCGGAAAGCCCTGCTCGCCGAGGCACGCAGCTTCACCCGCGAACTCAACCACGCCGCCCCGCTCACAGACGGGCTGGTAGCCACCTGACCTGACCCATAAACCTCTTCCCGGATCCCCGCCGACAACGAATACCGCCGCACCGACCGGATGTCGTAAAACACATACCCACTTCCCCGCGTACGGCTGCGAATCCCCAGATTCGTGCTCGTGATCGACTCCCCAAACCCCTCCGCCCCATAGCTCAGCACCGCATGAAACGGCAGATTGTCGTGCCGTCGCAGATCCCCCTGCCAGCTGTCCAGCAAATGCCGGTTGGTATAGATCTGCGGCGAATACCGGTAAAGCACAAACAGATCCGTATGCCGCCGGTAGGCGAAGCTCGCCTCGGTCTTATCCCCGAAGTCGTGATGCGCGGATGCAAACCACGTCTTGACCCGCTCCCACGACGGATAGTTCCCATAAAACTGATCCGCCCCATACGGCTTGTCGCTGTAAGCGAACAGCAAACTCGTCGACCCCAGCTTCGACCGAACCCCGGTCATCGAACTCACCGACAAATTCCGGTAATCCCGATTCGCCGCGAACCCCGAAGAAAAGTCCCGCGCAAACCCCAGTTGCTCCGAATACCGGGCGTTCCCAAACGAAGCGACTCCGTGCTCCTCGTTCGTCCCGAAGTTGCCCAGCCCGCCCAGCAGCCGCAGTTCAGGCCCCTCACTCTCCCGCGTCCGCACATTCACCACACCGCCAATCGCATCCGACCCGTACAGCGTCGACCCCGACCCCTTCAGCACCTCAATTCCCGATACCACATCGAAAGGAACCGGCAGATCCAGATTGAAGTGCCCGGTCTGCGCATCGTTAATCCGCATTCCGTTCAGCAGCACCAGCGTCTGCCCGTAGGTAGCTCCGCGAATCGAGAGGTCCGCGATGAACCCGCCCGGTGACCGCTGCTGCAGGTTCAGCGCCGGATCAAGCTGCAGCGCCTCGAACCACGAATCGAACAGAACCCGCTCCGTCCGTGGCAGCGGCAGCACGGTGATGTCGCGGTCGGCTTCATCCAGGGGTAGCGGCGCTGCTGTACCTGTCACGACAACGTTTTCATGCCGCGCTGTCTGCGCACACACGAAGGGCGCACTCATCAATACGGCAAGCAGGATTCGCATGGAATCTTCCATTGTGCCGCACCCGGTAGACTGAAACAGCCGCCCATGAACTTCTGCCCCGTGGACATCTGGACCATCCCACTCGACCCACCGCGGCCCATCGTGTTATCCCCCGACGAGCAAATCCGCGCCAACCGGTTTCGTTTTGAGCGTGACCGTCTGCACTGGTCGCACGCCCGTTCCGCCCTGCGCAGCATCCTCGCGCTCTACGCAAGCCGACCACCCGAAGAACTGGAATTCACCTGTGGAGAGCACGGCAAACCTTCGCTCGCCAGCGGCACCGGAATCGAGTTCAACATCTCCCATTCCCGCGGCTGGGCGATGATCGCGGTCACCAAACGAGTTCCCGTAGGAATCGACGTCGAGCAGATCCGCGACAACGTCGACATGGCAAAGCTGCTCCAGCGCCTTGGCGAGACCGAGCTAACGGGAACCAAAGCCGAACTCTTCCACGTCTGGACCCGCCGCGAAGCCCGCACCAAAGCAGTAGGAGGGCCGCTCATGGAAATCCCTGTCGCTGATCTGCACGTCACCGACATCAATGCACCAGAAGGCTTCGCCGCCTCTGTTGCTCTGGAAGGCGCTGATCCCAACCCGCGCTACCGGCCCTGAGGAGTTACGCTCCCGCCGCCGCTCGAAGCTGCTTGTTTTCGAGTTCCAGTTCTTCGATCCGGTGTTCCGAATCCGCCATCGCTTCCTGAATCTGATTCACTGTGTAACGCGGAGTGATGTGCTGCTGACAATTCCAGTCGAATGCTTCAATCCGAATCACAAAGGCCCGCTCAACAGTTGCCTTATAGCCAGGCTCCCGAAGCCGCTCCATCCACTCCCGCGCCTGCTCGCGTTCGAAAATCTCGGCACGCCCCAGAATCTTCAAACGTGCCTGGGCCGGGTAATCGACCATGATCAGGGCGACCCGGTTATCCGTTGCAAGGTTGCCGGTGCTGACGAACTGCTTGTTTCCCCTGAAATCGGCGAACGCGATGGTGCGCTCGTCGATGACTTTCAGAAATCCCTTCGGGCCGCCCCGGTGCTGAACATACGGCCACCCTGTCGCCCCGACGCTCGCCATGTAGAAACTGTCGCGTTCGGCAATGAAATCCGACTCCTGTTCGCCAACGCGGTCCGGTGCAGCGTCGCCCTCTGCCATCCGGGCGTACTGACGCCGGCTGCCATAGCGCTCCTGCAATGCCTTGACAGCCGGGGTAAATGCCAGCGATCCGAAGCGATGTGCCATTCAACGACTGTAATGCATTTCCAGCACACACCGGGAGAATCGGACACCCAGCGTTTGGTCCGGGATGTGCCGCCATTCGCAGGCGCCACATTGTCATCCCCATCGCCGTAGACGAGGAGTTCCTGTACGCCATCAGCAACCACGTCATCGGTAAATACGAAAAACCATCTCGACAGCGGCGTGATCCATGGCGGTATTTTCTACTGCGCCCATTCCAATTACTCCGGTGTTCCCATCGTCAGTTCCATTGAGATGTGGGATGCAAAGACGCTCCGGCATTCGACCACCTGGATCGACTTCAGCGAGGGCTTCCGCCACCTCACATTTCGCACACTGCAGGGCTTCCGGCGATGAGCCCGGTCGGGATCCGTTTCCCGCGTCGGTCTAATGTCGGTTTCAGGCGGCGTCTTCTCTTTTGATGGAAGATTGTTCTACATGGGCCCCCACAAACCGGAGCTCTGCATCCTCCGCTTTCCGCAAGGCGGTTCAACTCTCGTACTGGAGGATACAATCCCGACCATGATCCATCTGACCCGGGCCTGCTGTTGGGCATTGATCGAGCCAAACGGGAGATCATCATTGCCCGCCTGCGTTTACTGATGCAGCAATCCCGTCCAGTTCAAAAGCAAACCTAGACTTCCCGGAGAACGCCCGCGCGCCGCATTCAAAACGAGGAATTTTTGACCATCGTGACTTAGATCGTAAGGAAAGCGTGAGAATGACACGGTCGGCAAAGCGCTGTCGAAAAGCGCACTCGGCGGTCCGGGTTCGATAGATTCGCCCGAAAAGCGTATAGCTGAAGACATCAGTTTTCCGTCGGGCGCAAGGTAAACGATGTCGCTCCCCGTGCCTCGCCAGCGCGGGTACTTGCCGCCATTGGCAGAAATCTGCCACTTCGCTTCGGATGCGGCACGGCCGGTGAACCGCCTTACATAAACCTGTTCAATGCCGGACTCGTCGGATGTGTAGACGATCCATTTACCGGCCTGAAAGCCCGGAGAGAACTGAGCGTGCAACTCTCCCGCAGGGGTTTTCAGGAAAGGAAATGGCGCAGCAGTCTTCTCGAGGGGCAGTATCCAGAGATCGCCGCCGTTGGCTTCGCCGATCTGAGCGAACGCCAGAAACTTGCCATCGGGGGAGATGTCATACGGATATTGATTCGCACCAGTATTCCCGATTAATGGCTCAGGTTCGCCGGAGCCGGCAACTCCTTTGCGGAACATACTCGGGCGGCCGGCGGAATCGCTGCTGTAGATGATACTGCGTCCATCAGGTGTCCAGATCGGATAGAAGTCGAGGCCTCTCTGGAACGTGAAACGGGAGAAGAGTCTCTGTTTCAGATCGTCAATCCAGATGTCGTAGTCGCCGGAGATCGTATCGGCCTTTGTTACGGCAACACGCGACGCGTCCGGAGAGATGCTTGGTGTGATGTAGTCGTTTTCTTCTCCCACGACTTCAATCAGTGTTCCGTCGCGCCTGCGCCAGACCAGCTCATTCCTGCTGCGCTGTGCTCCACCATCCAGCAAAGTACCTGTGAGCGATGCGGTGAGGTTCAGAAAGCCAGGAGATGAAGCGACGCTGAAAGACTCTCGCGAGACAATCGGCTGCGGTTCACCCTCGAGGCGGAGCGTTCGCGTGTTGAAAGACTGAGCAACCAGCGATCGGTCTTTAACGAAGAGGAGATGTCCCTGCGATGGCTTTCCCGAAGGGGCGTAAACAGCCTGAAAGCCATTGCCCTGCAACTGAGGAACAGGCTGGATCTTCGCCGGATCATCGAGCGTACCGATGTAAGGTCCGGATGTTTTCTGATCTCTCGTGTGCAGCAGAAAGAGAAAGTGCCGCCCATCCGGAAGAAACTGCGGGAAGTTATGACGTGAATCCCCCCGCGTGTCGTCGAGAATAGTTGCCGGAACGGGCTCGC
>JAUZEU010000613.1 GCA_030838885.1 Bryobacterales bacterium
CCTCCGAATGGCGGCACAGCTTCTCCCGGGATGGCGAATGGATCTACTTCACTCGAACCGGACGGGACAGCATTGGATCTGGAAGGTTCCGGCATCGGGCGGCGCTGCCCTCCAGGTGACACACAACGTCGGATTTGCGGCTTTCGAGTCGCCGGACGGCGCCTACCTCTATTACAACCAGACTATGGAGACGCCGAGCCAGTTGTGGTGCCAGCCAGTCTCCGGCGGCGTTCCCGTCAAGGTACTCGAGGGAGTTGTTAGAGCCGCCTTCACTGTGCTCGATGGAGGCATCTACTATATCGACCGGCCCTCGGGTGAGGGAGGTCTTCTCTATACCGACCTGCCCTCCGGTGAGACACGCCTTCAGTACTTTGATTTCGCCACGCGCAGGACCACGACAGTGGCTCGTAATCTCGGCAAGGTGTTCCTCGGCCTCTCTGCATCTAAGGACGGACGCACGATTCTATATTCCCGGGTGGACTCCTCCTTAGACGACCTGATGCTGGTGGACAACTTCCGGTGACCTGTCACGATAAGTGGGTTGGGAAGCGGCGCCGCGCCGTACTCGATGGACGATGCGCTCTCGGGGATACCCAGCGGATCTTCAGCACCCTGCGAATGCCGCTTTTGAGGCACCCTTAAGGAAACCCAAGACACCAACATTCAGCAGGCAGCGATTGTCGATAGGTCAACTCGCCGCACCCTCTCGCGTGTTTATCAAAGGTTAGGTTTCGGACGAGTACCAGAGTCCTACAAAACAGGGCTTGCGCCGTGCGGTTTTGTGTTCTCATTGGTTGTGCATGTGCATTCTGGGACGTCACTCACCTGAAGTCCGCGTCCCGTCAACTTGGTCGGACAACGCGCACAAGGGCACGGCAAAAGCCCGATTTGCCGTTTTTCGTCCAGGTGGATCGTTTTCGCGCAGCAAAGATACTCTCGGAAACGCTTGGCTTTGGCGAGGCCACACTGACGCGCCGGCGGCTGGGCTGAAACCGAGGAATATTGTTGCTCGCAACCTAATTTCTCTTCCTGAGGAGATTAAAAGTCACGCCTCCTGATGAGATTGAAAGTCACCCTCATATTCGGACATCCGGTACTGTTCGTGCCGATGATGTTCACCGACACGTCACCCCTGGCACCCCGGAACCCACCCGTGCCGCCAACGATTACCATCGGTCCACTATCCGGGTGCGGGCCCTCGGCTATTATGCCTCGACCATCGTTTAGCAGGTGATACCAGGTGCCGGCGAACGCAGGCCGCTTGCCGGCATCGATCTCCGCAAGCGTAGCAGCCATGATCCCGTGTTCTATAAAGGTGCCAACGCTGCCAAGCGCATTGGGATCGTTGCCTGGTATTCCAGCGGCGAGGGTGCCGGCACGAAAGAGCTTGCCGTTGGCGATGAAGCTGTCACCTCGGCCGACATCCGAATCCGAAATGCCGTGATTAAATCGCCACGTCCGGCAGTCGATCGCCACATCCAGGGCGAGCGTCTCGTCGTTATCAGCTTGCACCTCACTGGTAATGCCGGACACCAGAACTGCGAGACCGGCAGCAAATCTTAGCAGGATTGCACGGTTCATATTCCCTCCTCGATATTTCGAGAATCGTTCGGGCGCCTGGCTGAGATTTCTCAGTGCGCCCAGTCCGAAAATAGCTCCCCGAGGGGCGGAAGTCGTGATGCCAACTTGATATAATCCTGAAAGTTTCCTTAGAGGCTGGCGGTGACCCATGCTCCTGCAATGGAGCTTCAGCGGGTTCGGCTAAGAGGACGATCGTGAGCAGTAGTGACTCACAGCCGCGGGAACAGAACCGGCAGTATTGCTTCGGCGAATTCACCTTGGACTTGCAGGCAGGATTCCTGCGTCGTGGCCTCAAAGAGGTTGCCCTCCGACCTAAGGCTTTTGAACTCCTGGCCTACCTGGTGGAACATCACGGGCGTGTAGTGAGCAAATCTGCGCTCGCCGGTGTTATATGGCCGGATGCAGCTATCACGGACAATTCGTTGGCACAGTGTGTACTCGAAATCAGGCGCGCCCTGGCCGACGAAACTCAACAAGTGCTCCGGACTGTCAAAGGACGCGGTTACGTTTTCGCGGCTGCCGTCAACACGCCGGTTGTGGAATCGCCACAGTCGGATGCCGCTCTAGACCCGGCGGGGCCATCGCCGGTGCGTCCGGGTTCCGCGGCTTCAAAGTCGCGGAAGTGGCTCATTGCGGCAGTCGGGTGCGTGTTTCTCGCGCTCGCCGCCGGACTACTGCTGATACGGCGGACTCCACCAACACGGCACGAACCCGCGTATGATCAGATCACGAATTTTCCGGACGCTGTCGTATCGCCAGCCCTGTCGCCAGACGGCCGGATGGTCGCATTTTTGAGAAGCAGCGAATGGTTCCTCTCCCCCGACCCGATTTACATTAAGATGCTTCCCGATGGCGAACCTGTCCAGCTCACCAGCGATCCCCGCTGGAAATATGGCCTGACGTTTTCACCGGACGGTTTGCGGATCGTCTACACAATATCGGAAAGGGGACCGTCGGGCTGGAAAACGTTCACCGTGTCCCCTTTAGGTGGCCAGCCGAAGCTCTTGCTAGCCAACGCCTCGGGAGTCACGTGGCTTGACCAACGCCGACTCCTTTTCTCGGAAATCAGGTCCGGGGAGCATATGGGCGTCGTGACTGCGACGGCGAACCGATCCGAGTATCGACAGATTTACTTTCCGCAGAATGAACGCGGGATGGTGCATCTTTCGTATCCCTCCCCGGATCGGCGCTGGGCCCTGGTGTTAGAGATGGATCCTGAGTGGCATCCGTGCCGCCTGATTCCGCTGGACGGGAGCTCGGCTGGCCGTCAGGTCGGGCCGCAAGGACAGTGCACATCGGCGGCGTGGTCGCCTGACGGTAAATGGATGTATTTCGGCGTTGAGGTCGCTGGCAAACACCATTTGTGGCGCCAGCGGTTTCCGAACGGAAAGCCCGAGCAGATTACGTCTGGCATTACGGAGGAGGACGGTGTCGCTGTTGCCCCGGACGGGCGCTCGCTGATCACTTCGATCGGCCTTCAGCATAGCTCGCTGTGGGTTCACGATCCCCGGGGAGACCGGCCGATTTCTTCGGAAGGGTATGTGATATCAAGTTCTGGATGGTCTACGTCAGTCAGGTTCTCTCCGGAGGGCAGGCGGTTGTTTTACCTGATGCGGCGTCAATCGACCGAATCTCCGAGTGAGCTCTGGCGAACGGATCTCGAATCGGGAAAAAGCGAGCGGCTTCTGCCCGAGTTCCCGATCATCGGCTATGACATTTCCGATGACGGTCAAGAAGCCGTGTTCTCGACGCAGGCCTCCGGGGAAAGTTCGCAAATCTGGCTGGCTCGTCTGGATCGGAGTTCGGCTCCGAAACTGCTCGGTGCCGGTGGCGGGTCTTCGCCCCATTTTGGTCCGTATTTTGGCCCGGACGGCCAGTTGCTGTTCGTGATGAGGGATGGGAATGCGAACTATCTTGCCCGGATGAGGAAGGATGGTTCCCAGCGTTCAAAGGTGTTGCCGGACCCGGTGTCTGGTATTTACGGTGGTGTTTCTCCAGATCGGCGCTGGATAGCAGTGAGTCTGCCCAGTACAGGCGACCGGATCGGCAATATTGTGGCTGCGCCGACCGCAGGAGGCGTTCCGCGCCGGATTTGCGAAGGTTTCCGGCCCGTCGCATGGGCCCCTGATGGCAGGTTCTTTTACGTCGGCGTTGCACGGAGTACCCGCACAAGCACTGGTAAGACGCTCGCCATTCCGCTGCGGCCGGGTGAGTCGATCCCCGCTATAGTGGCTTCCGGGATCCGCGGGCTGGAGGATGCGGCCACTTTCCCCGGCTCTCGTGTGATCGAGGGCTGGGGGATTATACCCGGGCCAGACCCTTCCACCTTCGCTTATGTCAAAAGCACGATGGACCGCAATCTCTTTCGAATTCCGCTGCGCAACCAGTAGCTTCGAACGCTGATCTGAGCCCGTGTGGGGAACAGACCGGGAGTTCGAGGTTTGCGAATGTGCGTCCTGGTCAAGACGGGCGCGACGCCGGGGACCGCGCAGCCATCGGTTCGCATTAGCTCTCGTACCTTGGGAACGGTGGACGGCACGCTCGGGCTTCGGGAGCATCACTCGGACGGAAAACGTGCAAAGCGCGGGTGTGCCTCGCTCCATGCTGGCCGGTTAAGTCCCGTTCGGGGACATCACGCCGGATTAGTATCGAGAAACGCCTTGCGTCCCCGGATCGTGGCCAAAGCTGCGTAATTCACCATGATCACCGGTGGACGTTTGTGATTCGAGGTGAAGCGGTCTTTGAGCCCGCTTGCGAACGCCTTAAGACGCTCACTTCCTGCGCATCCAGACGTCCCACGTGACTGGCCCGGCTTCGTGGTCGGTCATTGGGCGGCCCGCCACCTTCAGTGCCAGCTTCATCTGACCGTGATGGTAGCCCTCGTGCCAGAGCATGTGCTGGAGCAGGAGGATCGGGTGGTCGTAGTGAAGGTTCAGGTCCCGGCCTGCCTGCACCCTGCTCTTTACCGCGTCCCGCACCGCCTTGGCGCTGTCGTTCAGCATCTGCGCGATGCGGCCAGGGTCACGCTCCACCACCCACTCCTCCTCGGGCAGGTTTCTGGCAAACTCGGGGGCGTCCTCGAAGACGAACACAAGTCGCACAAAGTGAATGTGCGTGAACAGCTCCGCGATGCATCGGCTGCCCTGCATCGCGCTGGCCGCCAGCCCGCCCTCCGGGAGGGCCCGGAGCAGGTTGAGCAGAATGGTGTTGTTCCGGTCCCAGGAGTCCAGGAGAGCCTCAAGCAGGCGTTGGTCTGGTGCGTCCGACATATCAATAGCCATTTGTTTTGTTGATGCAGCCCCGCTCTCACGGCAGGCGATGTTTGGGTACGATTGGCGAAGGATCACGCTATCCGGAATTTTGAGGCTGGGAGGGTTCCGCCTGGAGGTTACCGGAGAGTGGGGTTCTGGGCAGATCAGTCCTGAACGCCCTTAGCTCTGCCGCCGCAACCTGCGGTTTGCAGCGTATCCGGGCAAGACTTGCGGCGCCTTGGTCCCGGAAATATTCCTCCATAGACCAATAACACCGTCTCTCCCACATCTAAATTCTGGACATTAGCGATCCGCAATCCACTCGTGTTGTAAACGTTCCGAAAGATCATCCGGGCTTCAGCCACAACCTTCCTGGTATCGGCGAACGACGCAGCGGCGGGTAAGGCATTTGCCGATGTTCTGCGCTTGAAATACCAGAGAATTCCCCCGCGCAAAAATCACTAAACCAGAAACACATGGACGAAACCCCCTCCTCAGCCTTAACCGACCAGGTAATCTCTGCCCTCCTGGAAGTCTCCAACACCTTGGGCGCCGGTCTTTTCGAAAGAGTCTACCACCAGGCTCTCGTAATAGAACTAAACCTCCGAGGACTGAAAGCTCGCGCCCAATCCCCCTTCAAGGTCCATTACAAAGGCAAGTGCGTAGGCGTCTACTACGCCGACATCCTCGTACGAGACACCTTAATCCTCGAACTCAAGTGTGTCGAGCACCTCTCCATCGAACATCGCGCCCAATGCCTGAATTACCTGAAAGTTTCCGCAAAACCCTCTGCCTCCTCATCAACTTCCAGCGCCCCAAAGCCGAATGGAAGCGAATCGTCCTGACCCCGCAAAAAGACTAACCCAGGCCTTATCCGCGTTCATCCGCGTTCATCCTGCCTTCATCAGCGTTGAAATCCCCCAAAACCCCGATCACAACCGAAACCAATTTAATTACCGAACAAAATCAACCATTTACAGAAAATCTCCCCAAAAAACGACCCACCTACCTGCGAAAATCCAACCAGGAGGCCACTAACCAAATGGCAACAGAAAAACAAATAGCCGCAAACCGCGCCAACGCACAGCACTCCACCGGACCCCGCACCGAAGAAGGCAAAACCCGCTCCGCCCTCAACGGCCTCCCCAAAGGCCGTCTCCATGACGCCATGGTCATAGGCAGCGAATCCCAAACCACCTTCCACGCTCTGGAAGCCGAATACCTGGCCACCTACCGCCCGCAGGACGCCGCCCAGCGGTTCTATCTCGACCAAATGGTCTCCGCCTCCTGGCGCATGTACCGCCTCTGGCACGTCGAACGCGCCGCCATCGACCAGGAGTTCCAGCGCCAGATCACTCCCATCGGCCCCGCCGAGGACTTGACCTAACCCATCCGCACCAGCATGGCCGTGCGCACCCTCAGCAATCAAAACCGGCCCATGGAAGCCTGGAATCGCTACGAAGCCCGCCTCGAGCGCCAGTTCCGCGTCTCGTTTGACAAGCTGCTCGCCCTCCAGGAAAAAAATAAGCCACACGAACCCAATTTCCGCGAAGATGTCCAATGATTGCAACAAATGACATCAGGCAAATTGGGTTCGCCCCCCTCATCCGAACCCAATGCGAACCCAATTTTAAATCGACGGGGAAACCCGCGCGTGAACTACTTCGCCGCGCCCACTCGCTGCGGCCCGATAGCGATATCGTCGTACCAGACATCGAAACCCGCCGGCGGCGCTCCCCAAACCCTCGCCCCGAACCCGAACTCCTGATACCCGCCCACCAGGTTGTTGACCGTGTCGCTGCCCTTCGGCCACGCAAACTTCACCGTGCCCACTTTCTCGCCGGTCACCGTCGTCGAAATCTTCTCCCCGTCAATCCACATCGTGATCGCCGACGGATCGTCATTGAACTCCCACTCGATCAGAAACCACTTGTCATACTGCGGCGCCGTCTCCGTGCGATACGTAATCTCGCCCCGGCCCTTGCCCCGCTCCGACTTGTTCTCCTGATACGACGGCATCCACATCCCGCGCGAGGTCCCGATCTCATGG
>JAUZEU010000638.1 GCA_030838885.1 Bryobacterales bacterium
ACAAAAGGGTAGAATTCGTTCACAGGAGATCTCATGATCCGGACGAACTTCGTTCTGCTGCTTCTGGCGTGCGCCGCATGCGCATCTGCTGCTCCCTCGACAACATTTCATAAAGATGTGGAACCACTGTTGCAGGCCCACTGCCAGACTTGCCACCGTCCCGGCGAGATCGGGCCGATGCCACTCCTTACCTACCAGCAGACGCGGCAGTGGTCTGCCGCTATTAAAGAAGCGGTCATGCTGAAGAAGATGCCGCCGTGGTTCGCGGACGCCAGCGCACACCAGCGCTACAAAGAAGATCTCTCACTTTCGAACCTGGAAATGGAAACGATCCGCAAATGGGTGGATGCCGGATCGCCTGAAGGGGATCCCAAAGATGCTCCAAAGCCTCGCACGTTTCTGGAAGGCTGGAATATCGGCAAGCCCGACCTTATCGTCTCGATGCCTGAAGCCTACAGGATTCCCGCGACCGGCACGGTCGAGTACACCTACCTGATCATCCCGTCCGGCTTTAAAGAGGACACGTGGGTGAAGGCCGCCGAGATCCGGCCGGGCAATCGGGCTGCCATGCACCACGCTATTCTCTTCGCGCGGACACCTGGTTCGAAATGGCTGGCCGAATATCCGCCTGGCGTGCCATTCGTACCTGCGGCGCGGCCGGGCTCGAAACATCGATCGAGCGATGGCGACCGCACGATTGAAGGCTCGCTCGCGGATGAGTGGATCGTGGGGTATGTCCCCGGTCGCCGCCCTGAGCCTCTTCCGGACGACACTGCTTTTCTTGTGAAGGCCGGCAGCGATTTTGTCTTGCAGATTCATTACACTCCAAACGGGAAAGAGTCCACCGATCTGACCAAAGTCGGGCTGGTGCTATCCCGACAGCCGCCTGCTCATCGCGCGTTCATTGCCGGGGTGGTGAACAACAAGTTCTCCATCCCGCCGGGCGCACCGGACTACAAGGTGAACGGGTCGCTTACTATGGCGTCGGACGCGAAAGTGCTGGCAGCAGGCCCGCATATGCACCTGAGGGGCAAATCGATGCTGATGCGGGTCACTTATCCCACCGGTGAATCGGAAGTGCTGTTCGATGTTCCCCGTTATGATTTCAACTGGCAGCAAATGTACGCATTCGCCTCGCCAACGTCGCTCAGCAAGGGAACAAAAATCGAAATTACCGCAGCGTACGATAACTCGCCGAATAACCCGCACAATCCCGATCCCACCGCGACTGTCGAGTGGGGCGACCAGAGCTGGAACGAGATGGCGCTCGGAACGTTCACTCTCCAGATTGATCGGGACGCGGACCTCGACGCGCTTTTTCAGAAGCCTGCAAAGAAGCCTCGCGACGTCGCCGCGAATTAAACAGAACCAGTCACCGGGGCGGCCACTGGTACGAAAATGGGTTGATGACAACCCGCGTGCGCATCGACAAGTGGCTCTGGGCTGCCCGCTTCTTCAAGACACGCGCGCTCGCCGCGCACGCCTGCGAAATGGGCAGGATCAAGGCGAACGGTCAGGATGCCAAGCCATCGCGCGAAGTCAGGCTCGGCGACATGCTGCTGGTGAAGAATGAGGGCGGCGAGTACCACGTGGAAGTTCTGATAACCAGTGACATGCGCGGCCCCGCGGCCGTCGCACAGACGTTCTATCGCGAGACGGACGCGAGCCGGGACTTACGCCTGAAACTTGCGGAAGAGCGCAAGGCGATGCTGCGTGCCGGAGGACTGCCGGACACCAAACCATCGAAACGAGATCGCCGGCAAATACACAGGTTTACAGGTATGGACTGATGATCTCCCATAATGTCTATAGGTGTTGTTGACAATTTAGCTGCCCCGAACTACCATAAGTCTATCAAGTTGGGGGTATATCCTCACTCCGACCCAAACGATAGACGACATGTACCTCTCCAGGCTGATCTCCTTATCTGCACTCTTTGCGCTTCTGCTCGCCGGGCAAAGCGGCACCAGTACAATTTCCGGTCTCGTCAAAGATCCGACCGGTTCCGTTGTACCTGGAGCAAGGGTGACGGTCACTAATGAGGAGAATGGCTCCTCCACCACGCAGCAGACGAATGAAGCAGGTATCTTCCGAGCGGGTTCGCTTGTTCCGGGTACGTATCGCATCGAAGTGGAAATCAGCGGTTTCGACAAGCTTGTCCGCCGGCCCGTAACTCTCGAAGTTGGCCAGACAATCGGCCTGGACCTGGCGATGCAGGTGGGTAAAGCAGCCGAAACCGTGAATGTAGAGGAATCTGCGCCACTGGTCGAATCGCAGTCGTCAAACGTGGCTCAGACCGTGACCCGGCAGATGCTCGCCGGTCTTCCCATGCCAAACCGGGCGGCATCTTCGCTGGCTGCGCTGGCGCCGGGCGTGGTCATGATCGATACAGGCGTAGGAACCGCCGAGAATTACCCGGTTTTCAGCGTGGCAGGGGGCCGCGCACGCAATCAAAACTTCACGCTCGACGGCGGCAATGTCTCAAACGCGGTGGGCCTGACCCGGCCCCAACAGCTAACCAGCCTGCCCGTGGATGCCATGCAGGAGTTCAAGGTGATCGCTAATAATTACTCCGCGGAGTACGGACATTCCACCGGCGGCATGATCACCATGGCCACCCGCTCCGGTACCAACCTCTATCACGGCAGCGTGTTCGAATCCCTGCAGAATGACGTTTTCAATGCGCGCAACTATTTCGCAGCCACCCGATCTCCGGTACGTCTGAACCAATACGGCGGCACGTTCGGCGGGCCCGTGCGCAAAGACAAAACACATTTTTTCGCCACCTGGGAGCAAACCCGGCAACTGACCAGTTTCGACACCACCTCTACCGTTCCCACGCTTCTGAACCGCCAGGGGGACTTCACCGACCTGCGCAGCACATCCGGCAGGCCGATCCTCATCTACGACCCTTCCACGGGGTCGACCGCTGCCACGCGGCAGCCCTTCGCCGGCAATGTGATTCCGGCCTCCCGCTTTGACAAGGTAGCGCTGGCCGCCATGAACTACTTTCCGCTTCCGAACCGTGCAGGCACGGCGACAAACGCCAATAATTACATCGGCAGCAGCCGCAACGTACTGAATCGCGACATCGTGGTGGGGCGCCTGGACCATCAGTTCAATGCCTCCAATCTGGTCACCGCCCGCTACTACATTAACGACGCGGGCACGAATAACAGCGGAACCTACGGGATCCCTGCGGCCGACCCGCTCGCGGATATCACCGACGTCCGCGTACAAAGCCTGCTGGGCAGCTACACCCGCATCTTCAGCCCGACGCTGACGAACGACTTCCGCTACAGCTTTCTCCGCCGTAAATTCCTCGATTCACGACCCGGTAACGGGGATAACCTGGCCGCGAAAATCGGCCTCACGGGCGTTACGGATGCAGCCTTCCCGGCCTTCACCGTCCCCGGTTACGGAGTGCCCGCCGGGTTTGTGGCAGGCAATGTGACGGTGCCCAACACCGGGGCTGCACTGGGGAATCCCACCATGGTGTATCGCTTCCAGACCCCCATCGTCGATCAGCAGTTCCTGGAGAGTCTGTCCTTGTATCATGGCCGGCACGCATGGAAGGTCGGGGCGGAGTACCGCGCGGGCAGGAATGACGAAATCCGCGACCGGGGTTCAGCCGGCAACTTTATCGTCAGTTCTCAGATCACGGACTTGCCCGGCTCCTCCTCCAGCAGTGGCAACGCCCTCGCCAGCTTCCTCCTGGGCGAGGTGAACGCCGCCAGTATTCAGGTTTCCGATAAAATTCCTTCCCGCGCTTCCTACATGGCGGTTTATGCACAGGACGACTGGCGCGTGTCCGACCGGCTCACCATCAATGCCGGCCTCCGGTGGGAGGTCGAATTCCCGCGCTACGTCATCGGCAACAAACAGAATTCGTTCGATCCGCTTGCGATCAATCCAGTGTCGGGTACGCCTGGCGTGGTGACCTTTGCCGGGGTGAATGGCACACCCGAACGCGCCTTTCAGACTGACTGGAACAACGTTGGGCCGCGGCTGGGTTTCGCTTACCGCCTGCCGGGCAAACATGAAACCGTGATCCGCGGCGGGGGCGGCTTCTTCTACGGGCCCACCGTGAGCAACACCATCGGAGACGTCGCATCGCTCGGCTTCTCCAGTTCGGCCAGTTACTCGGTTGCACAGGCGGAGACGCAAAGCTCACTCCAGTTGCGTAACGGCTTTCCGGCGGTCGCTCGTCAGCCGCTCACCCCGGGTTTCGGCGCCGTACCCGTTGGCCAGAAGGTGAATACTTCTGTATCGTTCTTCAATCCCCAACAGGTGGCGCCGATTTCCTATCAGTACAACCTGGGCGTGCAGCACGAGTTTGCGCGGGATTTGCTGGTGGAAGCAGGATACATCGCAAACGTAAGTCACCACCTGACCGCGAACGATCTCAGCCTCAATCAGGTACCGCCGCAGCTGATGACCTCAGGCGCTGCGCAACTGGTTCGTCCGTTCCCGCAGTTCAACAACGTGACCTGGATTAACCCGTCCATTGGCAATTCCACTTATCACGGTGGATTCATTCGTGCGGAAAAGCGCATGAGCCATGGTCTCTCGTTCCTGGCGCATTACACGTTCTCGAAGTTTCTTGACGATGTGGAAGCCGCGAATGAATTCGGTACTACCGGAAGCTACATGGATGCTTATAACCGGCGTCTCGATAAGGGACTGAGCGGCAGCGATGTTCCCCAACGTCTGGTGGTGACTCT